>JBEITL010000045.1:0-8482 GCA_040374915.1 Sediminibacterium sp.
CGACCTACTGATTACAAATCAGTTGCTCTACCAACTGAGCTACTCCGGCATTATACTTCTATAAAAAAAGAACAACCTCTTTTAAGGGACGGCAAAGGTAATGGAAAACTTTATTCAGCAAAATTTTGGACCATAAATTTTATAAGAGTTTTTAATTGTTTTTTGAGGTGTTGTGGGCAGTGTGCTCAAATGGGTCCAAAAAGTATGCAAAAAAATGACGAAAAAGGCCTCCATAAAGGAAAAAAAAGGCCTCCCGTTAGGGAGGCCGGTACTTTTATATCCAATATGTAGTTTGGCAGGCCTGCATGTATTCCGCAAAAATTCCGCAGATATTCCGCAGCAATTATACAAACATCAGGCCGCTAGTTTTTCTTTGTGTTTTTTGATTTGAGCAACCATGGCATCAAAAGCGCCATCAAAGGATGCTTCAAAAGTTTTAGCACTATCCTTTACAAAAAAGTCGTGCTTGGGCACGTGCACGCATATTTCAACTACTTTGTCTTTGATGTTGTGCACCACATTGTCAAGTTTTAAAAAGATTTCTATTTTGGTGATGCCGTCATGAAACTGATTAAATTTTTTTGTTTTTTGCTTTACCCACTGGGTTAATTTTTCGTCTGCAACAAAGTGCACGGTTTGAATTAAAACGTTCATACAACAACTCTTTAAATGGTGATTAAAATAATTGAAAAGAACTAATGGTAGTATCCTACAATCTACTACTTAATTGACACAAAAAAAAGTTAAATATTTAAACGGTAAAGGCTTAGGCTTTGATGTACAAACCGCTTAGGCTTTTGGATGCGCCTTTTTAAAAACCTCTTTTAATTTTTCGATGGTATTATGCGTGTACACCTGCGTAGCAGCAAGGCTGCTATGGCCTAGGAGTTCCTTTACAGCATTGAGATCGGCGCCATTATTCATTAAATGCGTGGCAAAACTATGCCTTAAAATATGCGGGCTTTTTTGCTGCAGGGTAGTTACTAAACTTAAATAGTGTTTTACAAAAGTATACACCATACGTGGCTGCAACGGCTTACCATTTTCATTCGTAAATAAGTTGTCTATGCCAGGTAATTTTGTAGGACGAAGCGCAATATAATCTTGGAGTTGTTGGAGTAGCGCTGGACCCAGTGGAAGGAGTCTTTCTTTGTTGCCCTTACCAACCACTTTTAACTGCTTTAATGAAGGATCGATTTGCGACGCTTTTAGATGCACGAGCTCACTTAAACGCATACCCGTACTATAAAATAATTGGAGCACTAATTTTTGGGTAAGGCCCTTCCAATTATCCGGAAATTCGATATGTGCAAACAAAGTTTCCATATCCACTTCGGCAACAAAAGCAGGTAGCCTTTTACGCACTTTAGGCGTTACAATGGTTGCCATGGGACTGGTAGCGAGCACACCTGTTTTAAGTTGATATTTGAAAAAAGATTTGAGGGCCGATATTTTGCGGTTGAGGCTTTTGGCCGTTAACCCCTCCTCTTTCATTTCGGCGAGCCAAGACCTGATATACATGGCCGTAATGGATTCTAATGGCGGTGCATCAAATTGACTGCTGAGGTAGGCGAAAAATTGGGCAAGATCGTTTTGGTAGGCAATAATGGTATGCTGGGCATAACGCTTCTCAAATTTGAGATGGTCTAAAAAAGGTTGCAATATGGCCGCGTACGCATCAGACATGAACCAAAAGTTTGGGCATAAAAAAAGTAGCCTAAAGTTAAGGTACTTAAGGCTACTTAATATGATTTAGGAAACAAAGAGTAATTACCCTTCGATTTTTCCGCTAGCTATTTGTTGCTTGTAGATTGCTTTTAACACTTGTCCACGACGCACAACTGAAGGCTTAATGAAAGCTTGACGCTCTCTTAATTGTAAAAGCGTTTTGCTTTTTTCAAACTTCTTTTTGTACTTCTTAAGCGCTTTGTCGATGTTTTCGCAATCTTTTGAGTCGATAATTAACATACTATGATACCTCCTTAGGTGATTTTTAGGATTGCAAAGATAAGGGATGATTATTAATTATCAAACGGTTCCAAAAAATAATTTTCAAATTAGATGGACTTCCCTTTTAAGGCACCCTTTACCGCTTCATCCATGGCACGCTCAGCAAATGGCCTAGTGGTTTCGTTGAGGGCTTCTATTTTGGTTTGAATTAGGTTTTTGTCCTCCATTGTGATAGCCAGTTGTAGCGCTTGCAACGCAAGCGCGGTTTGGGTCACTTCTTCGGGGGTTAACAAAGATTGGTGCTTCACCATAAACTTTTCGGTTACGGCAAGAAGCTGCTCACCTTCAGTTCTGGCTTCCACAAGGGCGCGTAATACCATATCGGCAGCCGCATTTTCGATACTATCCTGTAGCATCTTTTCTACCTGGTCATCTGTTAAATCTAGCGCTGGTTTTACTTCAATAATTTGTTCAACACCACTTCGCAACTCCTTGGCTTTCACTACTAATATACCATCCGCATTCAATAAAAATTGGATATCCACTTTAGGCAGTCCTGCTGGCATACCAGGTATACCCGACAGGTTAAATTCAGCTAGTTTACGGTTGTCTTTTACCAAATCCCGCTCACCTTGGTACACCGAAATACGCATACTTGACTGCCCATCTACGTGTGTGGTATATTGCCTACCCACCTGCGTTGGCACTTTTGAATTACGTGGAACGAGCACTTCCATCAGGCCGCCCATGGTTTCAATTCCGAGGCTTAAAGGCGTTATATCTAGTAGTAAAAAGTCTTTATTATTGCCCGCTAATATATCTGCTTGAACCGCCGCACCTAAGGCAACCACTTCGTCAGGATTGATACTATCATTAACCGGCTTTCCAAAAAAGGAAGCTACTGCCGCCTTTACAGCTGGGATTCGGGTACTACCTCCAACCATTACAATAGCATCAATTTGACCTGTTGCTAACTTGGCATCGGCTAGTGCATTTTTACAACAATCAATGGTTTTGCCAATGATAGTTGTAATCAAACCCTCAAAAACGGACTTTGAAATCTGGTATACCTGGCCATCAATGGTTGTTTCAAACTGATCCGAACTACTTAAAGCTTTTTTCGCTTCTTCTGCACTTAAACGTATGGTTTGTAATAAGTTAGGATTGGTTTGTAAAACTTTAATGTCAATTGATTTTTGCGCTAACCAATAGTCAATAATAGCCCTGTCAATATCGTCTCCTCCTAAATAAGTATCCCCATTGGTAGATAGTACGTCAAATACACCGTCTGTTATTTTAAGGATAGAAATGTCAAAAGTACCGCCTCCTAAATCGTATACTGCAATGGTGGTTTCACCTTCTTTATCTAATCCAAGGCCATATGCTAAACTTGCTGCGGTTGGCTCATTTACAATACGGAGTACATCCAGTCCGGCTAACTTACCCGCATCGCGGGTAGCCTGACGCTGGGCATCATTAAAATAAGCAGGTACCGTAATTACGGCTTTGGTTACGGGTGTTTTTAAAATATGCTCAGCTCGTTTTTTAAGCTCTGCTAGTATAAAAGAAGATAAATCGGTGGGAGAATAAAAGCTAGATCCTACCTGCACTTTTACAAGCGCATCTGTATTGTCATCAATGACTTTGTAGGTAAAATAACCCGCACTCTGGCTCACATCTTTATAGCTTTTACCCATCAAGCGCTTGGCGCTGAAAATGGTATTAGCAGGGTCTGTTTCTAAAAAACGTTTCGCCCCCTGTCCTACTTCTGGATTACCAAAAACGTCAAAGTGCACCACGCTAGGCACTAAACTTGAACTATCATGCTCTTTTAAAGCAACGGGGTGCTTTGTTTCAGGATGGATAATGGCCACCAAACTGTTGGTGGTACCTAAATCTATTCCTACAATCATTTCAGCCTTTTGAAGGCTACCTGTTGCGATATTAATGCCAATCTTTGCCATAAGTAGGCTGCGAAATTACGACTCTACCACCATAGTTCCACTCAAATGGTCATGCAAAGTGCTTCCTAAAAACGGAATAAAAAATGGATCAATTAATATGAGCCTAGCTAGTGATCTTACAAATATTTGACCTACACTCGCTTTTAGTGTGTTATCTAGCGAGCTTTTTCCTGAAACGACCCTACAACCCGTAAGCCATTTGGCAGGTGTTTTGGCAAATAAGAGTTCAAAAAGAAAATAGTAGATAAATAGGGATCCAAAAAAGAACCAGCCAAAATTTAAGTGCATATAGCCCCAGTACAAAACGTGAAAGTTCCACCATTTATAGAGCAGTACCGCAAGTATCCAATAGAGAAGCGTATCCACTAAAAAGTTTAATACGCGTGTGCCATCTCCTACTTTTTTCATACCGCAAAAATAACGGCTTAACCCCGTAATACGCCTACTAACTATTCCTTACTTTTGCAATAAATAAGCACACCCCTATGACTTTGATAGAAGAACTACGTTGGAGAGGCATGATTCAGGACATGATGCCAGGAACAGAAGAATTACTGGCCAAAGAAATGGTGTCTGGTTATATTGGATTTGACCCTACCTCCGACAGTTTACATATTGGAAGCCTTGTGCCTATTTTACTACTTGTGCATTTACAAAATGCGGGGCATAAACCCTATGCACTTGTGGGTGGCGCTACCGGAATGGTGGGAGATCCTTCGGGCAAAAGTGAAGAGCGTAATTTATTATCAGAAGAAGTATTACTCCACAACCAAGAAGGCGTTCGTAAACAATTAGAAAAGTTTTTAGACTTTGATGCTGCTAAAAAAAATGCAGCGGTTATGGTAAACAATTACGACTGGTTTAAAGAAATCAATTTTCTTTCTTTTATTAGAGATGCCGGCAAACATATCACTGTCAATTACATGATGGCTAAAGACAGTGTAAAAAAGAGATTAGAAGGTGATACGGGTATGAGCTTTACCGAATTCACCTACCAACTTATACAGGGTTACGATTTTTACTGGTTGTATCAAAACAAAAATTGTAAACTTCAAATGGGCGGAAGTGATCAGTGGGGCAACATCACCACAGGTACCGAACTTATCAGACGCAAAACTGGTGGCGAAGCATTTGCATTTACTTGCCCGCTTATCAAAAAAGCAGACGGTGGTAAATTTGGTAAAACAGAAAAAGGAAACATTTGGCTAGATCCTAAAAAAACAAGCCCTTATCAGTTTTATCAGTTTTGGTTAAACGCTTCTGACGAAGATGCAAAAGGTTGGATTAAAATATTTACACTTTTGCCAGTTGCGCAAATAGACGCTTTATTAACGGAGCATGAAGCTGCACCACACTTACGGTTATTACAAAAGAAATTAGCGGAGTGCTTGACCACTTGGGTGCATAGTAGTGCCGATTATGACTTTGCAGTGAAAGCCTCAGAAATATTATTTGGTAACGCCACCACAGAAGTTTTACAAAGCTTAAATGAAAACGAACTATTACAAGTAATGGAAGGTGTGCCAACTGCTAAAATTAGCAAAGCTACACTAGCCAATAGTTACGACCTTATTGACTTACTCGTAGAAACAAATATTTTCCCGAGTAAAGGAGAAGCTAAAAAAATGTTTGTTGCTGGTGGACTTGGTTTAAATAAAACCAAAATAGCACCTGAAAAAACAAGCATAGACGCTCAGGATCTTTTACAAGGCAAATACTTATTACTTCAAAAAGGAAAGAAAAACTATTACTTGGTGATTGCCGAATAGTTCGTGGCTAGCTTTAATTAATTATAAAGCACCAAGTACATTCCACATCGCTTCCGCTAACACTGCATTTCCTTTTTCGTTTAAATGCACGCGGTCGGTGGTTAAAATTTTAGACTCTTGATTGGTAGGATTGTTGAGGGTATTATAATCCATAAAAACTTTGCGCACATCAACGAGTGGTAAATTGTTTTTGGCACTAAAATCACGAATCCACTTGCTGTACAAATTTAAATCGCCATCTAGTTGATTGCTATTGTCTGTTCTTTCGCCAATTACCCCTGGCGTACACACGACTACTTTAGCACCCGATGCCTGAATTTTTTTAACAAGGGCTTCATAAAAAGGACCAAACTTCCAGTAATCGGTACCGGTTCCTGACGAAGCTTTATGCCACACATCATTTACACCAATATATATAACAACGATGTCCGGATTTTTGGCGAGCACATCGTTTTCCATACGCAGGTACAAATCATACACTTTATTCCCACCTATTCCCGCACCTACCAATTCATATTTTTGAGCCTTGCCTGCATTTACAAGCATCTGCTCCATCATTTTAATATAACCCCCAGGTTTAGCACCTGCCTCTGTGATTGAGTCACCAAAAAAAACAATCTTTTTCTTTTTATCATCTCTAAAAGAGAGTAAAAACAAGCAACCAATAAACACAGATAACAAGAGTAATTTTTGCATGGGTTTAAAATTTTGTCCTTTAAATATAAAACATTTGAACAAAGTGAGTGCCATTTAGGAGCCTCGAGCTAAATTATAGTCTGATTTTGAAGGTTTTAGTGAAAATCGACTCTAAATTATTTGGAAAATTTTAAGTTGCGCCCTATTTTTGCAGCCCATTCAGAAATGAATGACCGGATTGCCTGATAGTATAATGGTAGTACGACTGTTTTTGGTGCAGTTTGTCTTGGTTCGAATCCAGGTCGGGCAACCAAATTAAAAAGCCGCAATTTTATTGCGGCTTTTTTTATGCTAAAACATATAAATTTTTTCAATATTTTAATTGCAAGTGGTACACGCAGCATTGCACAAATACTTTGATTCTACCCAGAACTTTTTATTCAATTTCTTATAAAACACATAGTACATATCATTTTTGTAATCTAATACATTGACAAAAACATCTGAAATCTTGAGTTTTTCTAGAGGACCTGATTTATTTGAAGAGGCATAAACAGGCATTGCAATGTTTGCATAATTAGAAATAAAAATACCTAAAACACTATAATGAATATAACCAGGCTGTTTTAGTTTCATCTCATCGCTACTACAAGTACTATATGAATTCACTAAAAAATAATTGCCTTCTTTAGCAATAACATGCACAGTTGCAAGTTCAGCTCTTGAATCAATAGTAGCGATAACACTTCCCCCTGGCTTAACCCGCACATTTGTAGGCGCCTGCTTATCGGGGTCATTTAAAATGAGCGTGATTGATTGAGCATTCGTTTTTGCTGAAAATAAAACGAAAAGCAAAAAGAGTATCTTTTTCATAAATAATAAATAAGCAACTATTCCCTAGCTTTTGCTATTACTTTTAATACAACAGGATAAGACACTCTTTTTAATAGAGAATACCATTTTCCGGATATTGTTTGTCCCACTTTTTTATTCCAATCTGAATCTAAAATAAAATAGCCTGTTTCTTTGCCATTTACACTTTCTACAATTTTTACATCATCAGATGAACATAAAAATATTTTACCCTTACTATTGGTGTAATAATATTCGCCTATTGTAAAACAAGTGGTTGCACCACCATACGGAATGGCCAATTTCATGCGTATTTCATATCTGCCTACAAAACCACTAAACGTAGTTTGACTTGTCCATATCGTTTGAGCATGAATAGCGCTGATACATACTATGAATAATAAAAACAAGAATAGCTTTTTCATATATTAATTATTTTTTAATTGCAATATACAATCACTAAGTGCCAATTCCCAATGGGGAATATGTAAATTTAATTCCTTTTCAATTTTTTGGGTGTCTAAAACCGAATAATTAGGTCTTTTTGCGGGCGTTGGAAACTGATCGGAATTGATGGGTGTTAAGGTGCATTCAAGCCCTGCCAATTCTTTTATTTTTTGAGCAAAATCAAACCAAGTCGTTTCTCCGGTATTTGCAAAATGATAAATACCCTTTATAAGCAGTCCTAGATTTAATGCATTTAAAATCTGAATGCTTGCAGTTGCTAAATCCCTCGCATATGTGGGCCTACCCTGTTGATCTCCAACTACATTTAATGAATCCCTTTCCTTCATTAAGCGGATCATTGTTTTTACAAAATTATTACCATGGCTACTAAATACCCATGATGTTCTTATGATAATGGAATCTGGATTTGCCGCTAAAGCCATTTGCTCCCCATCAGCTTTGGTTTTCCCATAATAATTTACGGGTGCTAATTGCGTATCGGTTACATAAGGAATGGCTGCATTGCCACTAAAAACATAATCGGTAGAATAGGTGATAAATGGGATATTCTTATTTTTTGCGATGCTTGCCAATTCCGCAACGGCTTCTGCATTGATAACATGCGCAAGAGCTTTTTCTGTTTCAGCCTTATCAACAGCCGTATACGCTGCAGTATTGATTATAGCGGATGGCGCATACGATTCAATAATTTTAAGTAAGCCGTCAGGATTTGATAAATCCATTGCACTTCGGTCTAAAAAAATAAACTCAAAATTTGGATTTGCTTTTGCAGCTTGCTGCAACTCCCAACCTAATTGTCCATTGGCACCTGTAACTAATACTTTTTTTACCCTCATTTAATAC
>JBEITL010000139.1:0-4627 GCA_040374915.1 Sediminibacterium sp.
AATTTTAATCTGAGAACCTAATAAATTATTAACAATGGGAAGAGCCAAATTACCACGTAAGAGCACCAACATAGACATGACGGCTATGTGTGATGTGGCGTTCCTTCTATTGTCGTTTTTTATCTTAACAACAAAGTTTAAACCTGCCGAAGCAATCGCAGTTACCACACCAAGTTCGGTAGCAGCAAAAGTAGCTCCAGATAAAGACGTTGTTTTGATAACAATTGACAAAGACGGGAAAGTTTTTCTTACGATGGATAATGAACAAATTAAAGAAGTAGTGGCTAATACACTAAACTCAACCATGAATCTTGGCGTAGACGTTAACGCGTTTAAAAAAGCTGGATTTTTTGGTGCACCGTTTAGCGGCCTTGCTTCATTCCTTCAAATCCCTGAAGAAAAACGCAAAGGAGACCTGTTACCAGGTATTCCAGTAAAAGATTCTGCAGACAATCAATTAAATACTTGGGTACGTGTTATTAAAGATGCGTATTTAGGTAAGAAAATGAATCTTTTAGTAAAAGGCGATAATGCTTCAAAGTTCCCTGCATTTAAAGCGGTGATCGATGCTTTCAAAAAGAACGACGAACAGAAGTTCCAAATGGTAACCAATCCAGAAAGTGTTCCAACCGGTTCTGAATTATGGAAACTTACTATGGCGGGTGAGAAGAGAGAAGAATAGACAATATATCATTCACGAAAATTAAATGCTACTATCATGGCAGAAATGGATACATCGAGTGGCGGGGGTCATAAAAAGGGCCCCGGGGTCAAAAAAGGGAAGAAGCTATCTACCCGCGTTGACCTAACACCCATGGTTGACTTGGGTTTTCTACTCATTACATTTTTTATTTTCACCACAACCATGAGTCAGCCAACTGCGCTGAAACTCATGTTGCCAAAGGATGCAGATAAGCCAGAAGAACAAAATAAAGCGAAAGAGTCAGGTGTAATCACACTTTTATTAGGAAAAGACAATACTGTTTTTTACTACGAAGGTCAGCTCGATAACACAGCTTCTAACTTTAAATCTTCTAACTTTTCTGGAATTCGTGAAGTGTTGCTTGATAAAAAAAGCCGCACCCCCGAAAAAGATTTGGTAGTGGTGTTAAAAGCATCTTCAGAAAGCACGTACAAAAACGTGGTTGATATTTTAGACGAAATGACCATTAACGTATTAAAGCGTTATGCATTAGTTGATATATCTAAGCAAGAAGAAGAGCTTGTAAAAATATCTGTAGCAAATGCTGCAGGGGCAAACTAATTATTTAAAGAAGAACCGATCATGGACGTAAACAAAATATTAACAGCGGATATTCTCGATATTATTTTCGAGGGTAAAAATAAAGCGTATGGTGCTTATGATTTAAGACGCACCTACGAAAAGCGTGTCAAAATTGCCTTAGCTGGTACTTTTGCCATTTGCCTTCTTTTGTTCGTTGGTTCTATTATTGCTAATTCATCTTCTAAAGGCAAATCTCAAATTATTGTTGAAGACGTTAATTTGGAAAATGTAAAAGAAGAAAAAAAGCCTGAACCACCGCCACCGCCACCACCACCAAAACAAGAGCCTCCAAAAATCGAAATGGCAAAATTCACCCCTCCAAAAATTGTGAAGGATGAAGAAGTAAAGCCTGAAGATGAAATCAAAGAGGTTGAAAAATTGGAAGACACTAAAATTGGTACGATTAACCAAGAAGGTGCTAAGGATGAGGGTATCGTTGCGCCTCCAGTAGAAAAAGGTACTGGTACGGTAGAAGCGCCAAAAGAAGAAGATTACGATAAAGTATTTACCGTGGTACAAATCCCTGCAGAATTCCCTGGTGGACTTCCTGCTTGGGCTAAATACCTTGAGCGTAACCTGAATCGTGACTTACCAGTAGACAATGGAGCGCCTCCAGGAAAATACACTGTAATTGTATCATTTATCGTTGACAAAAACGGCGGTATCTCTGAAGTACAAGCAGAAAACGATCCTGGTTACGGAACCAAAGAAGAAGCGGTTCGTGTAATTAAAAAAGGACCATCATGGAAGCCAGCCGTTCAAAACGGCCGAAACGTAATTTATCGTCACAGACAATCAATTACATTCATGGTTTCTGAAGAATAATTGGATACACTCGTATCTATAAAAAGCCACCGAATTTCGGTGGCTTTTTGTTTTCATTCCATTTCGTGTACTTTTGATAAAATTTAATGTAAGTGGCAAGTCATGTAATTGATTGGGATGATACAGTGGTAGCACTTGCTACACCACCTGGTATGGGAGCCATTGGCGTTATTCGTGTAAGTGGCAAACAAACTTTTCCAATTTTAAATGATTTGTTTCCTTCTAAAAATTTATTAGAGCAAGCTTCACATACGATTGTAGTGGGCTTATTAAAAGACCAAAACAAAGTACTTGACGAAGTGGTGCTCTCTTTATTTAAAGGTCCTAAATCATATACCGGAGAAGACGTCATCGAAATTAGTTGTCACGGTTCTGCGTATATACAAGCTCAAATTATTGCATCAATAACAGCGCGCGGCGCAAGGCTCGCTAAAGCAGGTGAATTTACACAGCGCGCGTTTTTAAATGGCAAATTAGATTTGGCGCAAGCAGAGTCTGTAGCAGATTTAATTGCCAGTAATTCTGAAGCAAGTAAACGTGCAGCCATTCATACCATGCGTGGTGGATTCTCCACCGATCTAGCGTACCTGCGAGAGCAGCTAATAAAATTTTCGGCACTTATAGAACTCGAATTGGATTTTGCAGAAGAAGATGTGGAGTTTGCTAACCGATCGGCACTGCACAGCACTGTTGATGAATTGCAGCAGGCTACCCAACAACTGATCAATTCATTTGCATTAGGCAATGTGATCAAAAACGGCGTGCAGGTGGCCATCATTGGCAAGCCAAATGCAGGCAAGTCAACACTGCTCAATGCGCTTTTAAATGAAAACAGGGCTATTGTAAGCGATATTGCAGGCACTACACGCGACACCATCGAAGAAGTGTTAAATATAGAAGGTGTTTTGTTTCGACTTATTGATACAGCAGGTATTCGCACCCAAACCGATGATGTGATTGAACAACTTGGTGTTGCTAAAAGTCTCGAAAAAATGAACGCTGCAGATCTAGTGGTATATCTTTTTGATGCCGCAACAACCAATATAGCAGACATTGAATTGGTTGCAAAAGAACTAACATCCACTGGCATTAAGCATGTGCTTGTTGCCAATAAAATAGATAGCATAACACCCGAAAAACTTATTGAGTTGCAAACGGTTACTTCCATTGTTTGTATTGCAGCTAAAAATAAACTAGCCATTGATGCACTTAAAAATGCATTGGTTCAAAAAGCAGTTGGTGGTGATGTGCAAACAGAGTCTACGGTAGTAACAAATGCCAGACACCATGATGCGCTTTTAAAACTGCAAGATTCATTGCAAGATGTATCTGCAGGTTTATCCGCTAAAATCACTGGCGATTTACTAGCACTCGATATTAGACAGTGTTTACATTATTTAGGACTTATTACCGGCGAAATCACCAACGACGATCAACTCGATTATATTTTCTCTAAGTTTTGCATTGGGAAATAGAAAAACGGACATTTAATGGATGTAAATACTTGGTCATTTAAATAATATTCCAATAGTATGAAAAGCGTTACAGTATGTTTATTTTTTGCAATCTTCGTATTTGTAGGCACTAGTTGTAAAACAACGAATACTGCAATTACTTCGTCTGTAAAAACCCCTAAAAACGCAACTGTTGACGTTCAAGAAAAAAAAGATTTTATTTTTCAAAACGGTGCAATCGGTTTTAGCAATCAATTTTCTGCTGCCCGTTTAAATCATGTAAAGGCGGTCAATGATTCTACTTATAGTTTGATGGTTTTGCCTGAAAATAATCCAATCAATCCTAGCCCATGGTATGCGTTTAAGCTTTGGTCTAATAAAAGTCAGACAGTTCATTTACAGTTAGTTTACCAGCATGTTGCTCATCGATACAATCCTAAATCAAGTATTGACGGGAAAAAGTGGAACCGAATTGACGAAGTATTTTTAAATAATGATAGTACAGTAGCGTCATTTAAAGTAACGCTTACAGCAAATGATACCACCATCATTGCGGCACAGGAATTAATTGATTTACCGTCTTCTTATGTATGGGTGGATAGTATGGCAAAGCATCCAATCATACAAAAGCAGGTTATTGGAAATAGCATCAACAACAATCAAATATTTAGTTTAAATACTAAAGGGTCGTCCGGAAAAGAAATTGTTGTAGTGCTGAGTAGGCAGCATCCACCTGAAGTTACAGGCTATAGTGCGATGCAATATTTTGTAAATAAGGTGCTTGATGAGTCGGCACTTTCAAAAAAATTTCTCGAACGTTTTGAAATGATCGTTATTCCAACCGTTAATCCTGATGGTGTTGATCAGGGTCATTGGCGTCATAATATGGCAGGTGTTGATTTAAACAGAGACTGGGAATTGTTTAAACAGCCTGAAACAAAAGCCATACGTGATTATATGGTAAATACATTGAAAAAGCAGGATGCCAAAATTTATTTCGCCATCGATTTTCATTCGACTTGGAATGATGTTTTTTACACCAACACGGACGATCAACGTTCTA
>JBEITL010000083.1:0-6183 GCA_040374915.1 Sediminibacterium sp.
CGCAGATTCTAAAATAATAAAATCATAACCTGCGGCTTTACAAATATCAATAGCACCTGATACATGTTTACTCAACGCAACATTTTCTGACCTGGTGGCCATGCTGCGCATATAAGCCCTAGGATGCGCGATAGCATTCATTCTAATGCGGTCGCCAAGTAGTGCGCCGCCTGTTTTTTTCTTGGATGGATCAACAGAAATAACAGCAATGGTTTTACTAGGAAATAAATACAAGTACCTTCTTACAATTTCATCTGTAATAGAACTTTTACCGGCGCCACCTGTACCCGTAATTCCTAAAACAGGAATCTGAGCAGTAGTTGGTTGCGATTTTATTTCATGATGATCCTGATTTTCTAATTTTGTAATGGCTCTTGCAACATTTCTAACATCGATGGGACCACCTAGTGTAAATGGTTTACTAAAATCTCCTTTGTCTTCAACTTCAAAATCTGATGTAGCAATTAATTCTTTAATCATACCCTCGAGTCCCAAACGTCTTCCATCATCCGGCGAATAAATTTTTGTAATGCCGTATGCATGGAGCTGTTCAATCTCCGCTGGTAAAATAGTGCCGCCACCGCCACCAAATATTTTTATATGTCCGTATCCATTTTCGACTAATAAATCACGCATGTAACTAAAAAACTCGATATGTCCGCCCTGATAACTTGTTACTGCAATAGCTTGTGCATCTTCTTCAATGGCGCATGAAACAATTTCTTGTGCTGTTCTGTTATGACCCAAATGAATAATCTCAGCACCTTGTGCTTGTAAAATTCGGCGCATAATATTGATAGATGCATCATGTCCATCAAATAAACTTGCTGCGGTTACAATTCTAATTTTGTGCTTGTTGGCATTGCTCATAGTTACATCCAATTCAGCCGCAAAAATAAGACATTAGCTATAAAATATTAACATTTGTTAGTTTTATAAATCGAGGGCTTTATTGTAGCTTAAGGCTTTAATTTGCATCTAAATGGATTCTATGCAGTTTACGGTAACAATAAGTCCCCAAAGCGGTTACGAGGTAGTTGAACTTCAAGACCAAATTTCAGGCGCCCAGGTTCAACTTTATTCACTTGGCGCACTTTTAAACGCCTTTGTGATACCCACAAAAACCGGAACCATTAATGGTATTGATGGATTTTCTAGTATCAACGATGCTATCGCAAACGCTACCGCTGGATTTAAAAGTTCCAAATTAAGCCCATTTGTTTGCAGACTTCAACACGGCAAGTACAGCTTCGATCAAAAAGAATATAAAATAGAAGGTTTTTATTTAGGCGAACACGCCATTCATGGACTGCTATTTAATGCTCCTTTCACTGTTACAGATACGAAAACCACTGCATCGGAGGCGTCAGTGACATTTAGCCATCATTACAAAGGAACAGATCCTGGTTACCCTTTTCCATTTACACTATATGTCAAATGGAAGCTCACTAGTGGCAATACGCTTCAGGTGTTTACAACGGCTACCAATAACCATAGCAGTGCTATTCCTTTTTCGGATGGTTGGCATCCCTATTTTAGCGTAGGCGACACTATTGATACAGCAACACTTTCATTTACATCTAACAAGCAACTTGAATTTAGCGAAGACTTATTACCGACCGGAAATTTGATTGAAGACAATAGATTTATAGCAGGTCAAAAAATGGAAGGCGTTTTTTTAGACAACTGTTTTTTACTCGACATGAGTTCAGAAACCCAGCAGCATTGCACTTTAAAAAATGAAAGCGTTACCTTAACCATAGCACCTAACAAACAGTATCCTTACTTACAAATTTATACGCCGCCGCACCGAAAAAGTATCGCGATAGAAAACTTGACGAGCGCGCCTGATAGTTTTAATAATGGTATTGGACTACTCATTATTGAACCAAATCATACACTAGAATTTTCGACAACCTATACACTCACAGCGAACAAATGATTATAATTCAGCCACAGCAATGGTACTAATTTCTACATTCACACCCCTTGGTAATCCTTTAACAGCAAAGGTTTCACGGGCAGGAGGCATATCTGTAAAATAGCTTCCATACACTTCATTTACTTTTGCAAACAGCGACATATCGCTTAGTAAAATAGTGGTTTTAACAATATGACTAAATGAAATTTTTGCTTCCGCTAAAATGGCTGCAATATTTTTCATCACCATATGCGTTTCTTCTTCGATACTCGTCGTTACTGTTTCACCGGTTACAGGATCGAGTGGAATTTGACCACTTATAAAAATAAAACCATTGGCTTTAATAGCTTGGTTGTATGGACCAATTGGCGCAGGCGCCAAATTTGTTTGAATAATTTCTTTAGGCATCTATTTATTTTAAAGTTTAAGCAAGTTGATGATTTTCTATGAGTTTGCCAACCTAAATTTGCAAATATGCAATAAACAAAATTTGCAACCCAATTACCATGGCAACATTTTTACTCATATACACTGCAACTGCACACGCAAGTGTTTGCATGAGTAAAAACGGAGTGGTAATTGCCTGCCTAGAAACAAGCGACCAAAAAAGTCATGCTAGTTTTATTCAACCAGCCATAAATACCTTGACCAAGCAAACTGGCATTGCATTAAGTAGCATCGACGCCATTGCAATTAGCATAGGGCCAGGTAGTTACACAGGCCTTCGGGTGGGTATGGCAACAGCCAAAGGGATTGCTTACGCACTGGGTAAGCCTCTAATAGGCATCAATACCCTTCAGATCATTGCTGCAGCAGCAAAACAAAAATACCCCAACCATCATTCATCCATTTGCGCGCTTTTAGACGCCAGAAGAATGGAGGTTTTTACAGGTATTTATGCGCAGTCTTTAGAACCTATAACACCTAGCACTGCACTCATTTTAGATCCACAAACTTTTGAAAATGAATTAGCTAAAGAAGCTATTTTGTTTGTAGGCGACGGAGCCGAAAAATTTAAGGCCATTTGTGAACACCCTAATGCTCATTTTGATGAGCGTCTTAGCTATGGCGCTTCGGACATGTTAGCGTTAACCGAAAATGCCTTTGCATTAACCGATTTTTTAGACCTCGCTTATAGCGAACCGCTTTACATCAAAGCCTTTCATGATAACCGAAAAGCTTGATTTAATCTTGCTTAAGTTTTTTCCAAATTAAAGTAATTTATTATAAGTTATTTCTACATTATCATTTTCTTAGTGTATCTTCACATTGCAATTAAGTTTATTAACCCCCCAATAACTCTTTATTGTCATGAGCAACTCATTACAATCAGTGGTATTAAATAATGGAAAAGCGCCTGTAAAAGTTGATTTTTTGCATACCAAAAAAGCAGCTCTTATTCTTCGCTCCATTAACCACAAGCTTCGTCAACAAATCATCAAATTACTAGACGAAAGTCAGAAAATGACGGTTACCGAAATCTATGTAAAACTTAGACTCGAACAATCTGTAGCATCGCAACATCTAGCCATCTTAAGAAGAGCTGGCATTGTAGCAACTACTAGAGAAGGCAAGTTTATTTTTTATTCTGTCAACTACACGCGTTTAGCTGAAGTTGTAGGATTTGTGGAAACACTCGTAGGGTAGTACTTTTATTTCATCATGTTTGTACAACAACTGTATACAGGCTGTATTTCAGAAGCAGCTTACTATATTGAGAGTAATGGCATTGCTGCCATCATCGATCCTTTAAGGGATATTGATGCATATCTACAACTTGCAAAGCAAAGAAAGGCAACCATTCAATATATTTTTGAAACGCACTTTCATGCCGATTTTGTTTCTGGTCATTTAGATCTAGCTGCAGCAACTGGTGCTAGCATAATTTATGGACCAAACACAGTTACAAAATTTGAAGTAACGGTAGCTAAAGACAATCAAGTTTTTGAACTTGGTGATGTTCGCATTCAAGTACTGCATACGCCTGGCCATACACTTGAAAGTAGTTGTTATTTACTTAAAGATGAAACCGGAAAAGACCACGCGATTTTTACCGGTGACACCCTTTTTGTTGGTGATGTAGGCAGGCCAGATCTAGCGCAAAAAGACAACGAAATAACCATCGAAGATTTAGCCGGCATGCTATACGATAGTTTACACCAAAAGATTATGCTACTAGCTGATGATGTAATCGTTTATCCGGCACATGGTGCAGGAAGTAGCTGCGGCAAGAATTTAGGCTCCGAAACTTTTAGCACTATTGGTACGCAAAAACAAACCAACTACGCTTTACAACCACAAACAAAAGAAGACTTTATAATCGCTGTAACAGACGGACTTGCTGCACCTCCTCAATATTTTCCAATCAACGCGAAAATAAATAAGGAAGGCTATGAAAGTTTAGATACTGTTTTAGCAAATGGATTAAAACCTTTAACGGTTCAAGAATTTAAAGAGAAAATTGCAACATTTGAACCAATCATACTTGATACAAGAAACGCCACTGTGTTTACACAGGGGTTTGTTCCCGGGTCAATAAGTATTGGACTAGAAGGTCGTTTTGCAGAATTTGCTGGAAGTATATTACCATTTGATCAGGCCATACTACTTGTATGCGAACCTGGTACCGAAAAAGAATCTATTGTCAGGCTTGCGCGTGTAGGATTTGAAAATATCATTGGGTATTTAGCTGGCGGCTTTAATGCATGGGCAACTGCCAATGAAACCATCGATTTAATTATTGATGTAGAAGCAGACGAGCTTGCTATGGATATTCCATTTGACCCTAATATGGTCATCGTAGATGTTAGAAAAACATCGGAGTTTGATAAAGGTCATATCAAAGAAGCGTTAACCATTCCATTAGATGAATTAACGGACCCTGCTAGCATGGCTAATTTTGACGACAATCAAAATATTTATATTCATTGTGCCGGCGGATACAGAAGTGTTATTGCTTCTTCACTCATCAAAAGACAAGGCATCCACAATATTAGAAATGTAGTGGGCGGCTTTAAGGCTATTAGCGAATTAGCTGATAAATTTGATATCGAAGAAACAGTGCTTGCGGAAGAAGTAAAAGCGTAATCTAATTGAATGGCATTACAGCTAAAATTAAACCATGAGGTGTGCATATTTTTCAGCCTCTTCGGTCCATTTCCATCTGCGATGACTCCACAAATAATTAGAAGGTCTTTTTCGAATAGCGCCTTCAATTTTTTCTATTAATAGTTTGGTGAGTGCCCCTTCTTTAAAATAATTGGGAGCAGTTGTCACAAGTTCAAGTTCAGCTTTATAATAACCTCTTTTTACTGCATAAAAATCAACAAATACAACAGCTGCATTACTGGCACGTGCCCCCTTTTCTGGACCTAAAACAAAAGGCGTCGGTTTGGTAAAAAATTTGGCCCAAAACGCTCTATCCAATCTACCCGGGTTTTGGTCTGCTACAAGCGCAAGGGCATACCTTCCGGTTGCATATTTTTGGAAATTATTTCTAAACTCTGAAGCAGGAATTAGGATGGTTCCAAAACGACTTCGCATTTTGTACATAATTTTATCAAACACTTTATTGGATAGTGGCATATACACACCAATAAATGGATACGCCGATTGTTTTGCAATACCAAGGTTCGCAAATTCCCAACTAAAAAAATGGCCTGCTACCAATTGAACATTTTGTCCGGTGGCATATAAATTATTGAGCACATCAATATCAATTGAAAATCTTTTACTAAACGCTTTCTCACTCATACTAATGAGCTTAATGGCTTCAATAAAAGTATCTACAAACTGATGGTAAAAAGCCCTTTCAATTTTTTTTCGGTCAAGGTCAGATTTTTCTGGAAAAGCAATCATTAAATTTTGACGCACTACATTTTTACGGTAGCCAACAATATAATATAGTATTCCATAAATACCGTCAGATAAAATATAGAGAACTCGAAGGGGCAATAAAGAGATCAGATAAAATATGGCGTAAACGATTGGGTACATATATTTCTATATTATGCAGGATCAACCCATGCATCGTGTTCTTTTAATAAATGTATCAGTTCATCCACTGCAATTTCACTGTCTACATTTTTTTTGACAACTTCTTTGCCCTTATAGAGTGTAATTTTTCCTGGACCACTTCCCACGTAACCAAAATCGGCATCTGCCATTTCTCCAGGACCATTTACAATGCATCCCATGATAGCAATTTTGACACCTTTTAAATGGTTGGTGACAGATCTGATTTTTGCAGTTGTTTCCTGTAA
>JBEITL010000115.1:0-5128 GCA_040374915.1 Sediminibacterium sp.
AAACCATTTTTAACCAAAGCAAATACATCGTATAAAGTAGCGGTTACTGTTAATTTTACTGGAGATCAAAATCCATCCAACAATACACTAACTAATGATATTTCAATTAGTAGCAAATCAGGTACACCAGATGCAGTAGGTACTATTTGTGGAAGCAACGCCATTTTAAGAGTCGTTAATCCAGAAGCTAGTGCAAATTATTTTTGGTATAACAGCGCTGCAAGCAACACGCCTATTGCTGCTGGACCAACACTTAACACCACAACCATTCCTGCTAATAAAACCTATTTTGTAGGAAGAGAAATGAAAACAACGGTGGGGCTTCCTAATAAAATGGTTCACCCCGATGGTGGTTATAATAGTTTTAGTGGAAACTTTGTACGTATCAACAATTCAGTACCAGTAATCATCGAAAGCGCAAGACTATACATAGGAAATCCTGGAACAGTACAAGTTATGCTTGCCGATTTAGGAACCCTAAATGCCAATGGTAGCTACACCTACTTCCCATTAGGTAGCGTTACATTTAATGTTACGGCTACACACCCAACACCAACAGGTGGTGCCGTTACAGGTAATCCAGCAGCTGATACCGGTGCTATTTACCAGTTAAATCTTCCAGTTAACACACCTGGCGATCACGTATTAATTGTTACTTGTTCAAATGGTGCAACTATTTTTAGAAATAATAATATGATAGGTGCCACTTATCCTATGGCAGTACCTGGTGTATTTAGCATCACAGGAAATAGTGTTAACTGGGGTTCAACCAACGACCCTAATCCATTCTATTATTTCTTCTACAACATGAAAATTAGAACACAAGCTGGCTGTGTAAGTGATAAAGCAACTATTGTAGCCTCTAACGTTGTAGCACCAACCATTACCAAAGTTGCCGATTCACTAGCAAGTAGCGCAACATCTGGCAACCAGTGGTTCTTCAATGATATACCTATTGCTGGTGAAACTGGACAAAAAACCAAGTTAAGACAATCAGGTGCTTACAAAGTTGTGGTAACAGATGCAAATGGATGTGCTCAAACCTCAAATATCATC
The DNA here is from genome assembly GCA_040374915.1 of Sediminibacterium sp. GTDB lineage: Bacteria > Bacteroidota > Bacteroidia > Chitinophagales > Chitinophagaceae > Sediminibacterium. Next base: position 1,057 of record JBEITL010000115.1, read on the forward strand.
AACCACGTAGTAACTGCATTACCTCCAGAAGTAGTCGCTAAAGAAATTAATTTAACGGTATCGCCTAATCCTAACAATGGTAAATTCCAACTCCGCTTTGAAGTTAAAAATAGGGCGCCTTTAAATATTGACATATTAACTGCGAGTGGTCAAAAAGTATTTACCGAATCAACGCCTAATTTTAACGGCGTATATAGTAAAGAGATCAATATTGGAAAACCAAGTTCGGCGTATTACCTTTTAAAAATTGAGCACAACAAAAAAACATACACACAAAAAGTAATTATCATAGACTAGTTAGCTCGTCTAGCGTACCTTTAGGGTATGAAAAAAATACAAGTTATATTATTCATAGTAGCTGCCTGCTTAACAACAGGCAGCTTTTCTTTTGCTCAAAAAATTGAGAAAAGAACGGGCTTTTTAAAAGATAGCACTACGCAAATGCCCATCGTACTTGCCAGTGTTACCAATTTAACCACACGCGAAACAGTGATGACCAGTAGTGCTGGTAAATTTTTAATTGCAGTAAAACCAAAAGATATTTTATCCTTTGCAGCTGTTGGTTATTATTTTGATACACTAACTGTTGCTTCAGAAAATAATTCGGATGCAATTGCTGCCTATTTAAAACCACTCGGCGCCTATTTGGGTAACGTAACGGTGAGTAGTAAAGGACTTAATAGGTATCAGTTGGATAGCATCGAACGTCGAAAAGAATTTTTACAAGGTATTGCAAATTATATGATACCGGCGGTTGCTAAAGCCAATTCGGGTGCAGGCATTGCACTTAACATAGACCGTTTCTCAAAAAATGAAAAACGTAAAAGACGTGCTTACGCTTTTTATGAGTCCAACGAAAATGAAGCATATATCAATTACAGGTTTACACCAGAACTAGTTGCTTCTCTTACTGGATTTAAAGACGATACATTGCAAGCATTTATGCAAACCTACAGGCCTTCAACAACTTGGTTACGGGCAAATCTTTCCAGAGAAGATTTAGTGTATTATATTAACGCACAGCTAAAAAATTACAAGCCTACTCGTAACGAAGTGCGTTAATTGGATTGAGTTTAGCGGCTTTCATGGCAGGATAAATACCAGCACCAAGACCCACTGCGGTACAAATAATAATACCTGTTATAACCCATCCCCATGGAATAATAAATCCAGTACTCAAGTAGATGGCAAAAATATTTCCTACACCAACGCCTAATAAAATTCCAAAAAAGGCGCCTAATAAACTAATAATTACACTCTCAAACAAAAACTGCTGACGTACATTTTTACTTTTACCTCCAATGGCTTTAATAAGCCCCACTTCTTTGGTTCTTTCATTAACGGCCACAAGCATAATATTCATAAGTCCAATAGCTGCACCAATCAGTGTAATCAGGCCAATAGCGCCCGCTGAGCCCGTGATACTGCCTAAAAAGCCAATAAATAGTTCGGCAAACTTGTCACTTTTTTCAATCACAAAATTATCTGTTTCGGTAGGCATTAATTTACGTATCGATCTAAAATAAGCCGTAGCCTGACCCGCAGCAGGATCAATTTCTTTAACATTGGCCACCATAACGCCCATCAAATAAGAGTTACTAGCGTTACCATACTTTCTAATATTATTGTAAGAAGTAACAATCACATCGTCTTGGCGCAACATAGCACTAGAGCCCTTTGCTTTTAAAAGCCCAACCACTCGGTATGGTGCACCACTTACACGCACAATTTTATCTAAACATCTTTCTGGCTTATCACCAAATAAAGTAACTGCAACGGCATTACCTAAAATACAAATATTACGACCACTTTGAATGTCTTGTTCATTCAAATTTCTTCCCTGAATTAAAGTATAACCACTTACTGCTAAATAATTTTCATCACCACCCATGATGGTAATTTGTGGATTGGTTTTTTTATCTTTGTAATGAATTTCTTGACCACCCGGCCCCCTTCTATAAATACTTACAAAAGCACCCGGGAAGCTGTATGTTTTTTTAAAAAATTCGGCGTCTTCTTTACGAATAGGCTTATCTAAATTTGATTTTTTTTCTTTTTGACCACGCACCGATTTTGCAACGTCAGAATTATTGCCTCCCATTCTTACGCGCGAATTTTTGTACCTAATATTAAAGGCATTGGTACCCATCGAAGAAAAACTTTCTTTTAAACTCTGGTTCATGGCTTCAATTGCCGTAATAATCCCAATCAGTGCCATAATACCAAATGCGATAATGGCAACAGTAATACTTGTACGCAATTTGTTGGCACGTACCGTGCGCCAAGCAATTGATAAAGAATCTAAAGAAGTCATTCCTGCCATAATCGTAGCATTATAGCTGTAAAGATAGCACAGATTGAGCAGCCCCTAAACAGAGGGCCTCAAAAAAGTGAGGAGCGGTAAACACTCAATAAGTATGGTAAAATACTAAAAGTAAAGCCAGCTTAAGAGCGCAGAAGGCCAGATACCCAGTATGATAATGAATGCAGCCACCCCAATCAAGGCCACTTTAAAGCCACCTGAAATAGGCAGTGTTTGTGGATCTCCTTCTTTAAAATACATAGCCTGAATCACTCTAAAGTAATAGTATACGCTTACAGCTGCTAAAAGCACGGCTACAATAATAAGCCAAAGGGCACCACCTGCCTGCAAGGCACCAGCTAATACATAGTATTTAGCAAAGAAGCCAGCCGTTAAAGGAATACCTGATAATGATAAAAGTGAAACAGTTGCTGCAAAAGCAAGTACGGGTTCTTTTTTAGCAAGACCGTTAAATCCATCTAACGAATAATCATGTAATTTAATGAGTACAGCAAAAATGCTAATGGTTGCTAAACTGTAGGCAGCTGCATACAACAACATACCCTCTTTTGCAATTTCTGTATTACTCGCATAGAGTGCAAAAAGCATAAATCCAGCCTGAGCAATACTTGAATAAGCAAGCATACGCTTAACACTCTGCTGAAAAACAGCGGTGATATTTCCAATTAATAAAGTAGACACGATTGCAAAGTCAACAATGATATGCCAAGTAGGGCCAAGCACCGTGAATAAATTTTCAAATACACGAATAAATGCAAGCATACCTGCAGCCTTTACAATGGTAGACATAAACGACGTAAATACACTAGGTGCACCATCGTATACATCGGGCGTCCAAAAATGAAAAGGAGCAGCGGATACTTTAAAAGACATAGAAGCAAAAAGTAGGATAACGCCTGCTACAAGTAGATATGGAGGTTGTTGAGCAGCAATAATCGCACCTTTTATTCCACTACTATGGACCATGCCAAAATTACCAGTAGCGCCATACATAAGTGCAATACCCATCAGCATTACACCGGTAGAAAAAGAACCCATTAAAAAATATTTCAACGACGCTTCGTTACTTTTTAAATTTCTTTTATCGGAACCTGTTAAAATATAAAGTGGGATCGATAAAATTTCTACGCCAATAAATAACATCAGTAGTCCATTAAATGAACTTAAAATAGCAACACCACAGAGCACAAAAAAGATAAGTGCAAAATACTCTGCTGCATTAACACCTACCTCTGTAATATCACTTGCGCTCAACACTAAATAAATAAACGTTGCACCATATGCTATACAGTTAAAAAACAAACCATAACGCTGTGTTACAATTAAATCATGCGTATTGATATCAAATGAAAACAAATTGTTCATTTCCATTAAATTGGCGGCGAGTAATACAAGCACGCCCACTGTTGCAATGTTTTTAATGATTGTTTTGTTGGTGGTAAAAATGCCACTAAACATCATCACAACACCCAGTAAAGCCGATACAATAATTGCGTTCATAAGAAATTATTTTATAACGAGTAAAGCGTTAACAGAATCTTTGGTTAAATCAATGAGTGGTTGTGGGTATACACCAAGCGCAATAACTGCTATAACAATTACAATAATTACCCACTTGCTATAACTATTTATTTCGGTAGCATTTGCTGTAACAGCTGATACTTCACCAAATAATACTTTTTGCACCATTTGAAGTGTGTAAATAGCCCCTAATATAATGCTCACACCCGCAGCTGCTGCAATCCAAAT
>JBEITL010000110.1:0-5191 GCA_040374915.1 Sediminibacterium sp.
GCAATTGCTATCGAAGAAATTGAAAAGCATATTATTGAAATTGCTTTTGAAAAAGGATTTGTGAGACCTAAAAATCCAAACATTAGAACGGGTAAAAAAATTGCTGTGATTGGTTCAGGCCCTGCTGGATTAGCCACTGCTGCTCAATTAAATTATGCAGGACACCATGTTACTGTATTTGAAAGAGATGATGCGCCGGGCGGATTACTCCGTTATGGTATCCCCGATTTTAAATTAGAAAAATGGGTGATTGATAGACGCATACAATTATTAGAAGAGGAAGGTGTGGTTTTTAAATGTAATACCCATGTTGGTGTTACCATAAAAATGGATGAGATTATTAGTGAACACCATGCTGTTGTTATTGCAGCAGGTTCAACCATCCCAAGAGACTTAGATATTCCAGGAAGAACATTAGAAGGTGTTTACTTTGCCATGGATTTTTTAAAGCAACAAAATAAAAGAGTAAGCAACAAAGAAGTGGAAGGATACCCCATACTTGCAACAGGACAAGATGTTGTTGTTATTGGCGGTGGTGATACAGGAAGTGATTGTGTAGGCACTTCTAATAGACAAGGCGCAACGTCGGTTACGCAATTAGAACTCATGCCAAAACCACCAACTTCTAGAAACGACTTAATGCCCTGGCCTACCTACCCGATGACTTTAAAAACTTCGAGTTCACATGAAGAGGGCGCCAACAGAGAATGGGCTGTGCTTACGAAACGTTTTGTTGGTGAAGCCGGAAAACTTACGGGCATTGAAATTGTAAATATTATTTGGAAAGCTGCTACTATAGATAATCCAGCCAGATTTGAAGAAGTAGAGGGCACAACCAGAATTGTACCTTGCCAAAAAGCATTTTTAGCCATGGGTTTTTTGCATCCACAGCACAAAGGCTTTATTGATGAAATGGGGGTTGAACTGGATGCTAGAGGCAATGTTGGAGCCAATGAAACAGACTATGAAACTAGTGTCAATAAGGTATTTGCCGCCGGAGATGCACGTAGGGGTCAATCATTAGTGGTATGGGCCATTAGTGAAGGCCGCGAGTGCGCTAGAAAGGTAGATGAGTACTTAATGGGCTATTCTTCATTAGAATCCAAGGACAAAAGCTACTTAATTAATATATAATTTATATTATAATATATTATGCCAAAAGCCTGATTTTTGAACAAATCAGGCTTTTTTAATGCATTTAACATTCGTTTAGGCAATTAACCTACTGATTATGGCCAAAATGCTATACACATTACATTATTTCATATGTTTATATTTATAAAACTAACAATGTAATTAATTTAATAATTTAGTTTTGATTATTACATAAGTAATTTTAATATGTATCAAAAAAAGCTAAACGTATATAATGTAGCGCCCTTTTTAGTATTACTAATCGTTGCTATTCTAGCGATATTTTCGCCCCCCGAATTAAGTTTCCAAGACAATGTAGTCGCCTATAATGGAGCAGACATTGCTTGGATCTTAATGGCTACCGCACTGGTTTTTTTAATGACACCCGGACTTGCCTTTTTTTATGGCGGCATGGTACACCGCAAAAATGTAATTTCTACCATGATCAAAAGTGTGGTGGCAACCGGTGTTGTAACCATCATTTGGGTAACGGTTGGTTATAGTTTATGTTTTGGAGATTCGATAGGTGGCTGGATTGGAAACCCAACCACACATTTATTTATGAAAGGGGTTATGAGTGGAAAACCATGGAGCCTAGCCCCTACTATTCCACTTGGTTTATTTGCTTTATTTCAACTCATGTTTGCGATTATCACACCAGGCCTAGTTGTGGGTGCTGTGGCAGAAAGAGTAAAGTTCACATCATACATTTTATTCATTGTTTTATTTAGCCTTTTTGTATACGCGCCTATTGCGCATTGGACATGGCATCCAGAAGGATTTTTATTTAAAATGGGCGCATTAGATTTTGCAGGTGGAACGGTAGTTCACATTTCTGCAGGATGTGCAGCACTTGCTGGCGCACTCGTATTAAAACGCAGAAAAGCGCATGTAGAACAAAGAGAAATTCCGCCAGCAAATATTCCGTATGTATTAATTGGCACCGGTTTATTATGGTTTGGATTTAATGGCGGATCGGCACTTGGCGCCAATCAACTCGCCGTTACTGCTTTTGTAACAACCAATACAGCAGCAGCTTCTGCTGGATTATCATGGATGTTTTTTGATGTGATGCGCGGCAAAAAACCATCGGTACTTGGCTTTTGTATTGGCGCAGTAGTAGGACTTGTTGCCATAACGCCCTCTGCTGGATTTGTAGCAGTTCCACAAAGTATTTTTATTGGCTTTGCAACAGCCATCATTTCAAATTTAGCAGTCTACTACAAATCAAAATCTAAATTAGATGATACACTAGATGTATTTCCATGCCATGGTGTTGGTGGTATGGTAGGCATGATCATGACCGGAATTTTTGCTACAAAATCTGTAAATGGTGCAGGCGCTGATGGCTTGCTATATGGTAATACCGATTTTTTTATGACACAATTAAAAGCACTATTCATTGTTGTAGGCTATAGTTTTATCGTTTCGCTCGGTATTTTTAAAGTAATAAGCCTCATGCTTCCTTTACGTGTTAGTCAAGAAGAAGAAGAAATTGGTTTAGACACCACACAGCACGACGAAAAATATGGCAGGAACCCACATAAAATATAATTGGGAAAGCAAAAATCAATGCTTAAGTTAGCTCCATGAATTGGGGGATTCGAACAATCAGATATATCTATAGCATTTACGCATTATTCACATTTATTCTCGTAATGCTCGTATTGATGCCTTTTGTATTTTTATCGCTGTCCTTTGGCCGCGTAAAAGGCGGGAATTATATATATCATTTGTGTAAAATATGGGCTTCCGTTTGGTATGTTTTTTTAGGTGTTCGACACCAAGAAATTCATGAAATAGAACATGAAAAAAACAGGCAATATATTTTTATTGCCAACCACAATTCCTACATGGACATTCCTCCCATTGTATTACTTAATCATAGCCCACTGCGCATATTAGGCAAATATGAATCATCAAAAATCCCTGTATTTGGCTGGATGTATAAACAAGCGGTGATACTAGTTGACAGAAGTAATGCCGAAAGAAGATCCCAAAGTGTTCGGGAACTAAAACAAGCTATTGAAGACGGTTTATCCATTTTTTTGTTTCCAGAAGGAACTTTTAATGAATCGGAACAACCCCTTAAATCTTTTTTTGATGGCGCCTTCAGAATTGCCATTGAAACACAAACCCCCATCAAGCCCCTCTTATTTATTGATACGATGGAGCGCATGCATTTTAGCTCTGTATTTTCAATTACCCCTGGTAAAAGCAGAGTGGTTTATTTAGCGGATATTCCTGTTGAAGGTTTAACCATGGAAGACCTACCAGCACTAAAAGTAAAAGCCTACCATTTAATGGAAGAAGGCTTAAAAAGATACCGCAAATACCCAACCGTTTTAAGCGTATTTTAGCACAAAATTGGGCACTTGTTTGCAGAAATCATTATACCACTTGCTTTACCTAAAAACTATACATGGGCGATCCCTGCTAGGTTTCAGGCGCTTGTGAGCCCCGGCATTCGAGTTGAAGTATTACTAGGCAGAAACAAAAAATATGCAGGTATTATTAAAAAAATTACCCTCGAAAAACCTGCTGCTTTTGAACCCAAAGAAATTTTACAAGTAATAGATGAAACACCCATCTTACGCCCTACACAACTAGAATTTTGGGAATGGATGGCTTCCTATTATATGTGTACTGAGGGTGAAGTGATGCAAGCAGCTGTACCAGCCAATTTAAAATTAACCAGCGAGAGTATTTTAATTTGGAACGAAGATCGTACACTTGATTTTTCTGATTTAAGCGATAACGAATATGTGATAGCCGAAGCACTGCATATTAAAAAGGAACTCAGGCTTTCGGAAGTACAACAATTGGTGGACAGTTCACATGTGTATCCACTCATCAAAAAACTCATTGAAAAAGAAGTTTGCTTTATTTGGGAAGCCTTAAAAGATAAATACAAAGCAAAAAGGGAAACCTTTATTCGTTTATCAGATGCATATAAAAGTGAAGCTGCGCTTGAAACGCTTTTAAACAACTGGACAAAAGCACCCAAACAAATGGAACTGCTACTTGCATTTATGCATTTGCAAAAGACAGCGCAAGAAGTAATTCAATCGGAGCTCTTAAAAAAATCAGGAGCGAATGCTGCACAATTAAAGGGCCTCTTAGAAAAAGGAATATTAATTGCCGACAAAAGAGCCGTAGACCGTTTTAATTATGGAATTGACAATACCGAATTAGAAAACACATACACCCTATCTGAAGCACAAACAAATGCCTACAATAGCCTCGTTACTTTATATGATACCAAACCCGTTTGCTTACTACATGGTGTAACTGCTAGTGGTAAAACCCAAATTTATATTAAACTCATAGAATCCTTTATAGCAAAGGGCAAGCAAGCATTATACATGCTGCCTGAAATTGCTTTAACGGCACAAATGATACGCAGGTTACAGTTTTACTTTGGTGATAAAATAGCTATTTATCATTCTAAATTTAACGCCAACGAAAGAGTAGAAATTTGGAACAAAGTAAACTCGGGACAAATAAAAATTGTACTAGGCGCTAGATCGGCACTACTATTACCATTTAAAAATTTAGGACTCATTATTGCCGATGAAGAGCATGATCCTTCTTACAAGCAACAAGATCCTGCGCCAAGGTATCATGCAAGAGATGCTGCCATCTATTATGCAACACTATTTAATGCCAAAGTATTATTAGGTAGCGCCACGCCATCTATCGAAAGTTATTACAACGCACTACAACATAAATTTGGACTCGTAACATTACAAGAACGCTTTGGAGCAGCTACACTTCCCACCATAGATGTTATCAATGTTCAAAAATTACCTAAAAAAGGAAAAGTAGCACTCACCGATCCACTTATTGAAGCCATTAAAGAAACTCTTGCAAAAAATAAACAAGTCATTTTATTTCAGAATAGAAGAGGCTATGCACCCTATATGATTTGTGATACCTGCGGATGGATTCCACAATGTAAACAGTGCGACGTAACCCTCACCTACCACAAAGCAAAAAATACTTTAACCTGTCATTATTGCGGCAGCAATTATCCGGTTGTAAACCAGTGCGCCGC
>JBEITL010000208.1:0-3015 GCA_040374915.1 Sediminibacterium sp.
ATCAGGACATGGCGGTAAGTGGCCCGGTTTGTTTGGTATTTAGTAACGACCCCATCGAAGTTAATCCCGAAGAACGCATCAAACAATTAAACATTCAATTAATTCCTGTGGTACCTCCTATTGCCAATTATGTAAAACAAGTGCAGGTAGGCAACCTGGTATATTTATCGGGTCATGGACCAGATAAACCAGGTGGGGGTCAAATGTTTGGACACCTTGGTAAAGATGTAACCATCGAAGAAGGCCAACTAGCGGCAAGACTTACCGGCATTTCAATGATCTCTACTTTAAAAGCGCATATTGGCGATTTAAACAGGGTAAAAAGAATTGTAAAAGTATTAGGCCTTGTAAACTCGGAGCCCAATTTTACGCAGCAACCTCAAGTGATGAATGGATTTTCAAATTTGATGGTAGAAATTTTTGGAGAAAGAGGAAAGCATGCAAGATCTGCCCTTGGTGTGGCAGCATTACCTAATAATATTTCGGTAGAAATAGAAATGATTGTTGAACTCAAATAAAAAGTAAAGTAAATTTTTAAAACAAAATAAACCGCTATGAAAACAAACAACCGCCGCTCCATTTTCAGAAAAATGTTTGCAGGCCTACTGGGTGTTACAGGCACAACAATAGCTGCAAACGCTGCTAGCAATAACAGTGATGCAGCTCCACAAAAAGAAGTATTTAATGTACAGTACGACCAGGACGTTCCACTTTTTTCAGGTTCTACAAAATTTGGAGGAATGGTTTTTGTAGCCGGGAAAGGTGCGCACTTTGAAGGAGACATCAAAGCACACACCGATCATGTATTAAAAGAATTGGAAAAAGAACTCATTAAAGCTGGATCCTCTATGGAAAAAGTTTTAAAAGTAAATGTATACCTCGCCGATTTAAATGATTACAAACAAATGAACGAAGTATACAAAGGTCGCTTTGGTGCCAACCCGCCTGTAAGAACAACAGTAGCTACTTATGGTGGCGTACCGGGTAACTCCTTAGTAGAAATGGATTGTATTGCAATTGCTAATTAATTAAAACAAAAAACTATGAAACGTAGAGACCTCATCAAATATATTTCAATTTCACCGCTTGCTGGTGGTGCTATTGCCAGTGGACTTGCCAATGCGGCACCAAAATCTACACCACTCGAAGTGGCTAAAAAACGCGACTTGTTTAGTGAACTAGGTGTGCGCACATTTATTAATGCAGCTGGTACTTATACCGCTATGACTGCAACGCTCATGCGCCCTGCAACAGTAGAAGCCATCAGACAAGCTTCGCATAAATTTTGCATGCTTGATGACTTACATGATAAAGTAGGTGAAAGACTTGCACAAATTACAAGAGCCGAAGCGGTTGTTGTAACAAGTGGTGCATTTGCTGCACTAACACTTGGTATGGCAGGTATATTAACAGGCATGGATCCTGTAAAAGTAAAGCAGCTTCCAAAACTCGAAGGTACGGGCATGAAAACAGAAGTGATTTGTCAAAAATCACACGCCATTGGATACAATCAGGCATTAACCAACACGGGTGTTAAAATTGTAATGGTAGAAACGCTCGATGAATTAATTAAAGCCATCAATCCAAACACGGCAGCGATGCACTTTTTGCATGTGCAATCGGATAAAGGACAAATTCAGCACGAAGAGTGGGTAGCTATTGGAAAAAAATATGGCATCCCTACAACTATCGACATCGCTGCAGATGTTCCGCCTGTAAGTAATTTATGGCGCTTCAATGAAATGGGTTTTGATTTTGTTGCTATTTCTGGCGGTAAAGCCCTCCGTGGACCACAAAGTGCGGGTTTATTAATGGGTAAAAAAGACCTTATTAAAGCAGCAAGATTATCCATGCCTCCACGTGGTGAAACCATTGGTAGAGGAATGAAAGTAAACAAAGAAGAAATTTTAGGCATGATGGTTGCTGTAGAAGAATTTGTAAAAATTGACCATGATGCAGAAGCCCTTGTTTTTTTAGAAAGAATAAAAAAAATACAAGCAGCTGCCGATTCAGTTCCTGGTGTTACAACAAAAATTTCTACCCCAGTACTAGGCAATGTCACCCCTACTTTAAATATCAGTTTCGATTACAGTAAAATTGGTAAAACTGGCGAGCAACTACGTCTAGACCTTCGTAATGGATCACCATCTATCGAATCGGTGGGTGGAAAAGATAATATTGGCATGACTGCATGGTCATTACAAGAAGGTGAAGATGTAATTGTTGCTAAACGTTTAAAAGAAGTTTTAGAAGCTGCTGTAAAATAAATTGTATGAAAAAAACGGGTCTCTTATTATTACTTATTGCTTCTTTTTGTATTTCTAATGCGCAACAGTTTCCTGCTTCGGAACTTATTTACCTAACATCACAGTGGAAGGGTGAAAGATTTGAAGATGGAAGACCTAAAATACCTGATGCCGTTATTGAAAGAGCCAAAAAAATTGGTATCGAAGAAGCATGGCAAGTGCTTTATAACGAGGGTTATAAAAATCAATTCGAAGGCAATTGGAAAATGGTGCATGACAATGTTCCTGTTGTAGGCAGGGTTGTTACCGCGCGTTATAGCCCTACTAGGCCCGATATAGAAGCGCTTATTAAAGAGCGTGGAAAAAATGAAGGTCGTACGGGTAATACCAACGCATGGCCCATTCAAGTACTTCAAAAAGGAGACGTATATGTTGCAGAAGCATTTGGGAAAATTGCGCAAGGCACACTCATTGGCGATAACTTAGGCGCGTCTATTTTTAATAAAACAGGCAATGGCGTAATTTTTGATGGCGCCGCAAGAGATTTATCGGGGCTTGCACAAATCAAAGGCTTTAATGCGTACGTTAGGGATTTTCATCCTTCCTTTTTAGAAGAAGTAGTGCTCATTGGACTCAACAGCCCCATCAGAATTGGTGCAGCCGTTGTGCTACCTGGCGACCTCGTACTCTCAGAAAGAGAGGGTGTTTTATTTATTCCTGCGCACATGGCAGAAAAAGTAGTTGCTACCGCCGAGTTTATTGCTGTGAG
>JBEITL010000024.1:0-9693 GCA_040374915.1 Sediminibacterium sp.
ACTCATTGAGGTATTAGCATCTGATATTATTTCGTTGCACTGCCCACTTAATGAACAGACAAAACATATTATAAATGCCGAAACACTGAGCTATTGTAAAAAAGAAGTAACCATCATTAACACCGGAAGAGGTGGGCTACTAGATACAAAAGCGGTGATCGACGCCTTAAAAAATGGAACCATTGGCGCCCTTGGATTAGATGTATACGAACAGGAAGAAAAATTATTTTTCAAAGACTTGTCAAGTACCATTATTCAGGACGATATGATACAAAGGTTAATGAGTTTTTCAAACGTACTCATTACAGGTCATCAAGGATTTTTTACCAAAGAAGCGATGGAAAAAATAGCCAGCACTACACTTGAAAATATTTCGAACTTAGAAAAGAATTTACCCCTAGCTACCTGCAACAGTATTGTCTGAACTAGTGTCTGAGGTATTACCGGTAGCATTGTCTGAACGGCTCTCTGGCAAAGGGTTTACAAAGAATTTGTTTTGAAAAATGAGGAGTATAAAAACACCTAAAGAAATAGATGCATCCGCTACATTAAAAACAGGTCTAAAAAATTCGAAACTTTCACCACCCCATATTGGAAACCATGATGGAAAATGTCCGTCTGTAATGATTGGGAAATAAAACATATCTACAACCCTTCCGTGAAAAAGAGATGCATAGCCACCTGCAGCCGGAAATAAATGGGCTACATTTTGCGCAAAATAATCACTCTGCTCAAAAATCAATCCGTAAAATAAACTATCAATTAAATTACCAAGTGCGCCTGCATAAATCATAGCTGCACAAATAATAAATCCTTTGTGCATGCCTTTGCGTAAAAAATCACGAAGTAAAAAACTACCCCAAATAACAGCACCCAGTCTAAATAGCGTAAGTGCCACTTTTCCAAAATCGCCACCAAATTTCCATCCCCAAGCCATGCCTTCGTTTTCAACAAAATGAAGTCTACACCAAGTACCTAAAACCAAATGCTCTTCTCCAATATGATAGTTGAGCTTGATATAAAATTTAAGCGCTTGGTCTATAAATAAAATGGCAATTATAATTCCAATAAGATGTTTTGCTTTCACTGGTGTCGCTTTTTATTAAACTGGGCCAAAGATAAGATTTACTCTTCTATGTAAATCCTTTTTACACGTGCATTAATGCCACTCATCATCTCGTACATATTCATACCTGACCATGCAGCAAGGGTTTCAATAGCAATATGTTCGCCAAATATTTCTACTTCATCGTTTATCGAAATATCTTTTACTGCTGATACGTCAATCATTGTCATATCCATACATACAAGTCCAACCACCGGACATAAAACGCCATTTACATACATTTTGCCTACACCCCCACTAAAGCGCCTGTCGTACCCATCGGCATAGCCAATACGCACCGTTGCGATTCGGGTATCTTTTTCCATCATTGCCGCTCTATCGTAGCCAACAGAACTACCTGCAAACACCTTTCTAATTTGAGCAATGGTCGTTTTTAAAGTGGCCACTCTTCTAATCGCACTATTTCCTACGGCACTCGTGCCATAAAGCCCAATGCCTACACGCACCATATCAAACCTAGACCCCGGATGCCTTTGAACTGCCTGTGAATTTGCAATGTGCCTAATAAATGAATATCCAATATTTTCTTTCAGTATGTTACAAACCCTTTCAAAAACAGCGATCTGCTCGAGCGTGAATGCGTCATGCCCTGGCGCATCACTAGCCACCAAATGACTCATCACTGATTTTACAACCATGCATTTATCCTTCACCAATTGCTGCGCTAGTAATGGGGCATCGGAGGGTTCAAAACCCAACCTGTTCATCCCAGTATTCATTTTTATATGAATACCATAAGCTTCAATACCCTGAACCTTTAAAAAAGAAACAAAGGCCTTATATATTTCAAATGAAAAAATTTCTGGCTCTAAACCATAGGCTACCATGGCTTCAAAGCCTGCCTCGTTGGGACTCATCACCATAATGGGCAAATGAATACCAGCCCTTCGAAGTTCAACACCTTCGTCTACATAGGCTACAGCTAAATAATCTGTTTTAACGGCAGCAAGGGTTCTGGCAACTTCTGCACTTCCGTTTCCATATGAAAATGCTTTTACCACTGCCATTAGTTTGGTAGATGCCCCAATTGTATTTTGTATTTGCTTGACGTTGTGCGCAAGCGCCGTTAAATTAATTTCGAGTACCGTTTCGTGCATTTTTTGTTCCAGCCAATTTGCAATACGTTCAAACTCAAAAACACGCGCCCCTTTTAACAAAATAATTTCGTTGGAAAAATCTTGTAGTCGAAACTGCTGTAAAAACAACGCCGTACTTTCAAAAAAATAAAGTTTTGTTTCCGTTGTAGAAAATTCGTTTTCAATAACAGATTGGCTCTTTTTTATTTGAGGTCCAATTCCAATAAACCGCTTGAGATGCAGCGCTGCTGCATGCTTAGCTACTTTAGCGTACAGGTCTTTAGAGGACTGCCCTGTTTCTGAAAAATCAGATACAATAATACTAGACGCCCTTTCGGCAGATTGGGCTTGTAAATAAAACCCAGCGGCTACAAAAGAATCGAAATCTAAATTGTAACTATCGTTAATAAATGTGCACCCATTAATACCTTTTTTAAATTGCATCCGCATGTCAACAGCAGTGAGCTGCTTAACACGTTCAGTAATAAAAGTAAAATCTTTGCCCATTGCGAGTAACGTAAGGATACAAAGCACAGCGTTATCTATAGATGCCTTGTCTGTAAAGGGAATTTCTACTTCAAACAAATCATCTTCATATAAAAGACTTAAGAGCGTATGGGTGCCTCTATTGATTTCATTTGTAACAACAAGGGTTGCTGGCGCAGTTCTACTCCAAGAATAAAATGATACATGACTTTTAAATTCAGATAGCTGCCTGTCAAAGTCAAAGTTTTGAACTAGATCTTTGCCATAAATAAATGTATCAACCGATTTAAACAACTGAAGCTTTTCCTTTATTTTTTCAGTCATGCTTGTAAATCCTTCTGCATGCGCAGGGCCCATATGCGTTAACACACCAATAGTAGGCTTAATGATAGGAGCTAACTGCTCCATTTCATGAATAGTAGAAATACCCGCTTCAAAAATAGCCAAATCATAAGAGGCATCCATTTTACAAACACTAAGCGGAACGCCTATTTGAGAATTATAACTTCTTGGACTTCTAACAATATTACAACTTGTATGCAAAAGCTGGTATAACCATTCTTTAACAGTGGTTTTACCGTTACTACCCGTAATTCCAATAACTGGAATATTAAAACGAGTTCGGTGATGGGCTGCAATTTTTTGTAGTGCTGCTAGACAATTGGATACTTCAAAAAAAATAGCTTCTGTACAATATGCTTTACAATCAGAAAGATCAACTTGTTTGTTCACTACAAAACAGCGAACACCCTGATCGTACAAGCTTTCTATAAATTCATGTCCATCTCTGCGCGGACCAGGAAGTGCAAAAAATAAAGTTTGGGGCGCAAATACAAGTCGTCTACTATCCGTCAAAAGATACTCTAGCACTATACTACTTACCCGAGTAGGCGGAAGTTCTAGTATGGTTGCGATATCATTTGCCGTGTATTTCATACAGGTAAATTAAGACAAAGACCCGTCTGTAATGTCTTTTGGCGTCCCTTTCTTTTTATGTGAAATAGAATACACAATGGACCCACCAATACAAACTACGATAAACAATAGCGATAAAACAACCTGTGTATTTTTATCCATCCACTGGTTTAAATAATGTTCGCCAAGCATTTTTACACCAATAAATATAAGCACAATAGCAATTCCTTGCTGTAAATAATCAAATTTAGAAACAGCGCCTCTTAGTAAAAAAAACAAAGAACGAAGACCGAGTACTGCAAAAATATTCGAAGTGTAAATAACGAGCTTATCGGTAGAAATACCCATAACCGCAGGTATGGAATCTAGTGCAAATACAAGGTCAATAACGGCAAGTAATGCTACCACAACAAACAGCGTGGTGTACTGCGGTTTTCCGTTTACGCGAATAACATATTTACCATTACCATCAGTACCAGAAAGGGGCAAGTATTTTTTTAGAAAACGGTATATCGCTGTATCGTGCGGATCAAACTCTTCAGATTCATTGGAAGTAAACATTTTGAATCCGGTATAGAGTAAGAAAACACCAAAAATATAGAGTAGCCAGTGAAACTGTTCTACCAGTGCAACGCCAACTGTAATAAAGAGCACCCTAAATACAATAGCCATCAAGATACCCACCAGTAGTACACGCGGATAATACTTTTCATTTACTTTAAAAGCGTTGAATATTAAGATGAATACAAAAATATTATCGACGCTGAGGCTCCACTCCATCAAATAGGCACTCAGGTATTCAAGTCCTGTTTTTTGCCCTTCTTCGACCCAAACAAATACAAAAAAACCAATAGCCAAGGCCACCCAAAATAAAGTTTGAAGTAGCGCCTGCTTGATTGTAATGGTTTTATCTTTTTTACTGAGTAGCCCAAGATCAAGAATGAGTGCAAGTACAAGTACAATTGCAAAAATGAAATAAACCAACTGATGTGATGCGGTCATAATGAATTGTTATACGTATTTTTTCTTGCGCCAAAATGAAACAAGAAGGCCAATTAAGAGTAAAAGTACAACAGGTCCGGCGGTAGTTATCAATTGCCAAATTTTTTCTTGATCAACTACTTTTTGTTTATCGAGTAATCTTAGTACCACTACTTTATTTCTAGATTCAAAAAGTCCGTTATCATTTACTAAATAATCGATGGCATTGAGTAAAAATGTTTTGTTGGCAAATTGAAATGCTTCAAAAGGAAGTTCTCCCATTGGAAGCGGACCCGTTGTTTTAGTGACCGCATTGGTTACAATATCTGCGTCTGATACCACAATTTGTTTGGCATCTTTAATACCTGTCTTTAAAAAAGGTAGCCCGGTAACACGTCTCACCGAATCAATAACGGTGTTACCAACACTATTGGCAAATAAAGAAGAAAACTTTCCTTCTAGTAAAACTGCTACAGGAATATGACTTTTTGTAAACGTATATAAATCCGCTTCTGATTGCACACTGTTTAATGACACTAATGCTGGCGATGCAATACTTCGTGAACTGGTATCGGTAGCGAGTAAAATTGTTTTTTTAATGCCTAGCGCTTTAACAGTATCAATACTGGATGGAAAAATAGGCAATACCCGGTCCATATTTTTGGTGATCGGATTATCGGAAGGGGTTGTTAAAAAAGGATAATAAGGCCAGGGAATCCGCTGCATGGTAGGTGAACCGTCCGGATTTTTGCCCACCACAATAGGAAGTTTAGCGCAGTTTAAATCTTGTACTAAATCACCATTAATACGAACGCCATACTTAAATAAAAGCGGATCAATATTTAATCCTCTATCATAAGCCGTATAACCAGCTTGGGTGCGCATTAAACTATCCAGCTCAGCATGTAGTTTATCTACAAACCAAATCACTTTTCCGCCATTTAAAACATACTGATCAATTTTTAATTGATCTTCTTCTGTAAACGGCATAGTTGGTTTCACAATTAACAGCAAATCAATCTTTGCTGCACTTGGATATCCCAATTTTAAATCAAAAACGCCAAGGTTATAATCGTTTCTTAATGTTTCCCCTAAATCACTCACCGTTAAATCGGTGGGCTGGCCATTACCTACTAAATATGCAATTGTTGGATAACTATTTTTGGTGGCCTTATCAATGGCCGCAGCAAATTTATACTCGAGTAATGCTTCTGCAGCATTGCGGGTCGCTTCTTTATCTTCTTTAGGTTCAACTGCTTCAATAACGTTGTAACTAGTGAAAACTTTTTGACTGCTTCTTAAATCAACGGCTACGGGCGGTCTATCACCATACCTAACTAATGCAGATGGTACAATAAGTTGTGAACTAGATTTTTCAATACTCTCTGTGATAGCTGTTCTTTCAAATACAACGCCCATTGCGCTTAGGCTATCAAAATATTTTACTTTTGCATCTTCATCCACAATATTGGTTCCAGGCTCTGTAAAGGAAACTCGAATAGGACCCGCTGCATTAGATGCAAATGTCTCTAAGATTTCGGCGGTAGCAATGTTTAGTTTTTTATAATCGGCTGGTAAATCCCCAGTTAAAAAAACCTCAATAGTAATGGTACTGTCTAGTTTTTTATCTAATAATTTTTTTGTGGCGTCACTTAAGCTGTAACGTTTTTCGGCAGTGAGGTCTATGCTATAATGCAACCAGGCATTGGAGGCGTATATGACAGCAACGAGTAAGCACCCTACAATAATATTTGAATATTTTTGAAACATATTTTGAAAGCGCAATTAGCGCTTAATAATTTTTTGCTGAGTGAAATGCAAACAACCAACAATCAATACAATGAAATAAATAAGATCATCCATACGTATCACGCCCCTACTAATACTTTTGTAATGAAATTTAATACCCAACACTTCGATAAAGTACCCAACCTTGCCCTCAAAAAATGAAAGCTTACTCACTGCTTCAAAGCCTGCAAATAATAAGTAACAAACAAAAGCTGCGCCAATAAATGCAACCACCATATTGTTTGTAAAGCTACTCACGCAAATACCCACCGCAACAAATACAGCAGCTAATAAAAAAAGTCCCAAATAAGAGCCGGCAGTAGCACCCATATCTATGCCACCTACTGCAGATAATGATTCCACGGCCACGCCATATAACAGTGTTGGCAGGAGTAAACAAAGTACAACAAGAAGTGCGCCAACATACTTGCCCCACACTAAAACAACTGGACGAATAGGGAGTGTTTTCAGTAGTTCAAAAGTACCCGACCTGTATTCATCAGAAAAACTACGCATGGTAATGGTAGGAATCATAAATATGAGCAACCAGGGAGCGATATTAAAAAAACCTGCAAGGGTTGCATAACCCATTTCTAAAATACTAGTATCTGGGAAAACAAATAAAAGTAGTCCAGTAAGTAGTAAAAAAATGCAGAGCGCAATGTAGCCAGTTAGGCTAGTAAAAAACTGCTTCCACTCTTTAAGGCTAATATTTAGCATAGCCCAAAACTACTTGTTATTAGGCAATCTTAAAAAGTAAAAAGTTAAATTATACAGAAAAGCTTTCCCCACAGCCACAACTGCGACTTGCATTGGGGTTATTGAAATAAAAACCTTTGCCATTGAGGCCATCTGAGAAATCAAGCTCGGTATTTACGAGGTATAAAAAGCTTTTAAGATCGGTAACTACTTTAATCCCATTGTCTTCAAAAACCTGATCCATGGGCTTAATTTCATTGTCAAAATCTAGCTTGTAACTTAAACCAGAGCATCCACCCCCAACAACGCCTACACGTAAAAAATAACTACTATCGCCGGTAACGCCAGCATCCTCCATCAGTTGTAAAACTTTGGATTTAGCCTTTTCGCTAACATAGATTGTATTTTCTGTGGCTACCATTAGGAAATGAATGCTCGGTTAAATAATATTAGTGAACGCCTTTTTCTTCAAACTGCAATGCTTCTAAACCGTTTTTAGTACGGTAGTCGTTGATAGCCGCTTTGATAGCGTCTTCTGCTAATACAGAACAGTGAATTTTTACCGGCGGTAAATTTAATTCTTCTACTAAATCCATGTTGTCAATTGCAACAGCTTGATCTACTGTTTTACCTTTTAACCACTCGGTTGCAAGTGATGAAGAAGCAATAGCAGAGCCACATCCAAAGGTTTTGAATTTAGCGTCTGTGATAACACCAGAAGCGTCGTCTACTTCAATTTGAAGTCTCATAACGTCGCCACATTCTGGAGCACCTACTAAACCAGTGCCTACATTCTTTTTTGCTTTATCTAGAGTTCCTACGTTTTTAGGATTGCTATAATGATCGATAACTTTTTCTGAGTATGCCATATTTTTATTTTGAAAGGGTAAAAATAATAATTTTATAAATTAATGGTGCGCCCATTCGATAGAATCTAAATCAATACCTTCTTTGAACATTTCCCAAAGTGGGCTCATTTCACGAAGTTTTAAAACAGTATCGGTTACTGCTTTAATGGTATAATCAATTTGTTCGTCGGTGGTAAAACGTCCAAGTCCAAAACGTAGTGAACTGTGTGCTAAATCATCTCCTAAACCTAATGCTTTTAATACATAGCTAGGCTCAAGTGATGCAGAAGTACAAGCAGAACCTGAAGAAAGTGCGATGGTTTTATTAAAGCCCATCATTAAGCCTTCTCCTTCTACATATTTGAAAGAAATATTTGCAACGTGTGGTAAACGGTGCTCGGTGCTACCATTTACATACGACTCGTCTATTTGTGTTAAAGCCGCTTCTAGCTTATCTCTTAGCTTACTTAAACGCTCAGCATCTGCAGCCATTTCTAGTCTAGCAAGTTCACAAGCTTTACCAAAACCTACAATGCCTGGTACATTTAAAGTACCGCTACGCATACCTCTTTCGTGTCCGCCACCGTCCATTTGGGCTGTAACTTTAACACGTGGATTTTTACGACGAACATAAAGTGCACCAATCCCTTTAGGACCATACATTTTATGCGCTGTAAATGCCATAATATCAATACCATCTGCATTTACGTCTACTGGAATTTTACCAACAGCTTGCACCGCATCAGAGAAAAATAATACACCATGCTTTTTAGCAATCGTGCTAATTTCTTTAACCGGTTGCACCACACCAATTTCGTTGTTGGCGTACATGATGGCAATTAAAATAGTGGTTGGCTTAATAGCTGCTTCAAGTGCTGTTAAATCAATTAAACCATTGGCAGCCACTGGAAGGTAAGTTACCTCACCACCTAAGTGCTCAATATGTTTGCAGGTATCTAACACCGCCTTGTGCTCGGTGGTACAAGTAATGATATGATTACCCTTACTCGCATACATTTCATACACACCCTTGATACCAAGGTTATCACCTTCTGTAGCGCCCGAAGTAAAGATGATTTCTTTAGGGTCGGCGCCAATTAATTTAGCTACTTGCTCACGTGCATAATCAACAGCCTCTTCTGCTTCCCATCCAAAAGGGTGGTTACGGCTTGCTGCATTACCAAAATGTTCGGTAAAATAAGGAATCATAGCCTCTAAAACCCTTGGATCCATTGGGGTAGTGGCATTATTATCTAAGTAAATAGGTAATTTCAACATAATATTCTAAAATTTGCTTGACTTCTAAACACGAAAGTACTGCAATAGGTTTATAATTGCGGGTCAAAAGGGGGGCAAAACCTCATTTTTTCTCAATTCGTAAAGCAAAAAACGGCTTGTCATGAAAAAAATCGAACATATCGGAATCGCAGTCAAAAACTTTGAACTTTCGGTGCCATTATATGAGAAAATGTTAAACACAATCTGTTACAAGCAGGAACTGGTGGCTTCGGAAAAAGTAAATACCGCCTTTTTTAAAGTGGGCGAGAGTAAAATTGAACTTTTATGTTCTACTGATCCTGAAGGGGTTATCGCTAGATATATAGACAAAAAGGGGGAAGGTATCCATCATATCGCCTACGAAGTAGAGGATATTTACGCCGAAATGGCCCGTATGCAAAGGGAGGGCTTTACCCTACTCCAAGAAGCGCCCAAAAGAGGGGCCGATAATAAATGGGTTTGTTTTTTACACCCAAAAGATACGGGGGGTGTGCTA
>JBEITL010000067.1:0-6773 GCA_040374915.1 Sediminibacterium sp.
AAAAAGCAGTGAAAAAAGTAGCTCCTAAAAAAGCTGTTGCTAAAAAAGCAGTGAAAAAAGTAGCTCCTAAAAAAGCTGTTGCTAAAAAAGCAGTGAAAAAAGTAGCTCCTAAAAAAGCTGTTGCAAAAAAGCCAGTAGCTAAAAAAGTAGTTGCTAAAAAGCCGGTAGCAAAAAAAGCAGCTCCTAAAAAAGCTGTGAAAAAAGCAGCTCCTAAAAAAGTAGCCGCTCCAGTTGCAGCACCAGCGCCAGTTGTAGCACCTACGCTTTTTGAAGCGCCGGCAACAACAGAGACGCCAAACGCATAATTGAATGCCCGAACAATAGTTCGTCTAATAAAAAAATCCTGTTACTTTTAGTAACAGGATTTTTTTATTGCTACCTTTAAAGGAGTACACACTGTAGTCATCCAAACTCAAAAAACAAAACCATGCGCCGTTTTCTTTTTTTAATGATCCTTGCAATGCCTTCGCTTCTATTTGCACAAACAGCAAATACTGTTTTTGAAAAAACAAAAAACATGAAGCGTCAATCCGGATTTTTTACATTTTATGTAGATGAAACCACTGGAAAAATTTGGTTGGATATTGATAAATTAGGTCAAGAATTTTTATTTGTTAATTCATTGCCTGCTGGTTTAGGATCTAATGATATTGGGCTTGACAGAGGACAAATTGGAGATACTAAAATTGTATTTTTTGAGCGCGTGGGTAAAAAATTATTACTGGTACAACCCAATTACGATTACCGCGCAAGCAGCACGGATAAAAATGAAAAAAGAGCCGTAAAAGAATCTTTTGCAAGTTCTACCATCGGATCTTTTATAATTGAAGAAGAACAAGCGGGTCATTTATTAGTGGATGCCACTTCGTTTTTTGTAAAAGACGCACATGGTGTTGCCGATAAAATTAAGAGCATGCGTCAAGGAACCTATTCGTTTAACGAACCGCGTTCTGCAATGTATTTTTCTAACACAAAAAACTTCCCGCTCAATTCAGAATTTGAAGCGAGCATTACATTTGTGGGTGGCGCCGACGCTGGCAGGTTTGTAACAACGGTAACGCCTTCACCAGAAGCCATCACGCTTCGCATGCATTATTCCTTTGTTCAACTTCCTGATAATCAGTACAAACCAAGACAGTATGATATCAGAAGCGGGTATTTTGGCATTTCCTATTTCGACTATAGTTCAGATTTCACAACGCCAATTCAGCAGCGTTTTATTTCAAGACACCGACTCGCTAAAAAAGATCCTTCTGCGCAGGTTAGCGAACCCGTTACCCCCATTGTTTATTATTTAGACAACGGCACACCAGAGCCCATTAGGTCTGCACTGTTAGAAGGCGGCCGCTGGTGGAATCAAGCTTTTGAAGCAGCAGGCTATAAAAATGCATTTATTGTAAAAGTGCTTCCGGATAGTTGCGACCCTATGGATATCAGGTACAATATGATTAATTGGGTGCACCGTTCTACACGCGGATGGAGTTATGGCGCTACCGTAACAGACCCGCGCACTGGAGAAATTATTAAAGGTCAGGTTACATTAGGCTCACTACGTGTAAGACAAGACTATTTAATTTTTACAGGATTACTAGCCCCCTACGAAACAGGAAAGCCTGTGCCTAATACTATGAGAGAAGCCGCACTTCAGCGCTTACGTCAACTCTCTGCACACGAAATTGGACATACCCTTGGCTTGCAACACAATTATGCATCTAGTTATAATGATAGAGCATCTGTAATGGATTATCCGCATCCAAATATTTTTGTGAATGAAAAAGGAGCAATAGATTTTTCAAAAGTGTATACCAACGAAATTGGTGCCTGGGACAAAAGAGCCATCATGTATGGATACCAAGATTTTGAAAAAAATACCGATGAAACAAAGGCCCTTCAAAATTTATTAGCAGAAAATACAAAGCAAGGACTTTTATTTATTGCAGATGCGGATGCACGCGCTGCCAGTGGCTTTCACCCCAATGCGCATTTATGGGACAATGAAAAAGACGCCACTGTAGGATTAAAAAATACACTTGCCGTTAGAGCAAAAGCACTAGAAAATTTTTCTGAAAATACCATTAGAATTGGTACACCACTTGCTACACTCGAAGACGTACTTGTTCCTGTATATAATTATCACCGTTATCAATTAGAAGCGGTTTGCAAATTAATTGGTGGTATCGATTATAGTTATAGCACCAGGGGTGATGAACAAAAAAAACCAAGCTTTGTGCCTGCTGCGATGCAACAAAAAGCTTTGGCTGCTGCCGTAGCTTGCTTATCTCCAACTACATTAACATTACCTGAATTTATTGTTGCGCAAATTCCACCAAGACCTCCTTTGTATTATAGTGGCGAACTATTTGCCAAAAGAACAGGCATGAGTTTTGATCCATTATCTGCTGCAGAAGCACTCGCAGATTTTGAACTCGCGTTTTTATTTAATCCAGAAAGAGCCAACCGTTTAACCATCAATAAAGCGAGAGGAGAAGGCATCGGCTTTGCAGAACTCATCGATGCAGTAGTTGCAGAAACCTTTCAAAAACCTTTAGGCAAGGGCTTACAGGAAGCTGTAGGATTACAAACACAACAAATGGTGGTAACCTGGCTTTTAGGTGTATCGCAATCAGAACAAAGTAATTATGAAGTAAAAGCGATTTGTTCTGAAAAACTAAATGCACTAAAAAAATGGGCAGCTGAACAAGTAAAAGCAAATAAATACAAAACGCATTTTGCTTATTTGATAGACCGCATAGCGCATCCGAAAGAAATAAGTTTACCAAAGCACAAAGAAATTGCGCCAGGTGCACCTATTGGATGTGATTTGGATTAAATGATTACTGAAACTACTATGCAAGCATTCTTAAAGGCTCTTCTAACAGCGACTTAAGGGTTTGCAAGAAAGCGGCTCCAGCTGCTCCATCCACAACACGGTGGTCGCAACTAAGGGTTACTTTCATTACGTTTCCAGGCACTACTTGTCCATTTTTTACAACCGGTACTTGAGCAATACCACCCACAGCTAAAATACAAGCATCAGGAGGATTGATGATGGCCGTAAACTCGTCTACGCCAAACATACCTAAGTTAGAAATGGTAAATGTGCTGCCTTCCCAATCTGAAGGTTGTAGTTTTTTGTCTTTTGCTTTTTGCGCAAAACCTTTTACAGCAACACCAATTTCACTGAGTGTTTTGGTATCTGCAAAACGTACGACTGGAACCAGTAAACCTTCGTCTACTGCAACAGCAATACCAATATTTATATGATGGTTGGTACGAATAGAATCACCAAGCCAACTACTATTAATTTTTGGATGTTGTTTTAATGAAAGTGCTGTTGCTTTAACAACCATATCATTGAAACTAATTTTAACCGGTGCTACTTCATTAATTTTTGCACGCGCTGCAACAGCGGCGTCCATATCAATGCTCATGGTGATGTAAAAATGCGGCGCTGTAAATAAACTTTCGCTTAAGCGGCGTGCAATGGTTTTACGCATTTGAGAAACTGGCTGGTCTTCAAAACTCACAACACCAGCAGCTACTTGCGGCGCTGAAGCAGCAGTTACAGCTTGTGGAGCGGATGCAGCAGATGCCGTAGCTGGAACATATCCGTCAATATCAAATTTGGTGATACGTCCATTATCTCCGGTACCTTTTACATATTTTAAATCGATGCCACGCTCTTCTGCCATTTTTTTGGCAAGAGGGCTCGCAAAAATTCGACCTTCATTAACAACGGCCTGAACGGCAGGAGCAGCAGGTGCTGGAGCATTTGCAGCCGGAGCAGAACTAACAGCAGGGCTTGCTGCAGGTGCAGCGTTTGAAGCAGCAGGCGCAGTTGCACCCGCACCACTTTTTACAGCAGCAACAATCGCATCCACATTTGTACCAGCAGCACCAATCACGCAAAGTAAATCGTTCACTAAAATTTTCTCGCCCGCTTTTGCGCCTTGGTATAATAAAATACCATCTTTATAACTCTCAAGTTCCATGGTTGCTTTATCGGTTTCGATATCCGCTAACACATCTCCTTTTTTAACTGAATCACCTACATTTTTTTGCCAACCTGCAATCACCCCTTCTGTCATGGTATCACTTAGGCGTGGCATAAGCACCACTTCATCCATCGCAGCAACGTCAAGTGCCGGACTTGCAGACGCTGCAACAGGTGCAACAGTGGCAGCAGCTGGAACTTGCTCAGTAGCAGGTGCTGCAGCAGGTGAACCCGCTCCAACAGACGCTATGAGTGAAGCAACATCTTCACCAGCCTTACCAATAATAGCGAGCAAATCATTGACTTGCAATTTGCCTCCTTTTGTAGTACCTATATGCAATAAAACACCTTCTTGGTAGCTCTCAAGCTCCATAGTTGCTTTATCTGTTTCGATTTCAGCTAATAAATCACCTTTTTTTACCGCATCGCCCACATTTTTGTGCCAAGCTGCAATAACACCTTCGGTCATTGTATCACTTAAGCGGGGCATTAAAATCACTTCAGCCATAAGATTCGGTTGCGCTTTTAATTAAGGCTCGAAATTAAGGAAAAAAGGGATTGAGCACCCCCAAAAAGCCCGTTTATTTGCCCAATTATAACCGAAACCTTACTTTTACGTGAAAGCGGCCACCTATGACATCCATGATTTCTGAAGGCATTGAAATAAGCGTAGAAACTTTCTACCAATCGGACTATAGTAGTGCCGTTTCCAATGAATTCATGTTTGCCTACCGCATTACCATCGAAAACCACAACCATTTTAATGTAAAATTACTGCGCAGGCACTGGGAAATATTTGATAGCTGCGGCGAACATAAGGTTGTTGATGGGGAGGGCGTAATTGGTATTCAACCCATTATTAAGCCGTCCGACCGTTACCAGTATATCAGCGGCTGCAACTTAAAATCGGAACTTGGGCGTATGCAGGGTACTTATGAAATGGAAAACGAAAACAATAAAACCTTGTTTACAGTTACCATTCCTGCTTTTGACCTGATTGTGCCATCCAAATTAAACTAATCGCCTACTTTTTAGGGCTAATGATTAGGGCTTGTATTTGGCCTGTTCAAAAATAATTTTTGCAGGGGTTCGCATCACTTTATCGAGTGACAATTCTTTATTTTTTTGAAGCCAAGCTTCTACAATTCTATATCCAACAAACTGTCCAATAAATCCTGGAGAACCGTCGCCAAAAACGGCTGTGTTAGGACCATCTTGCATATAGTCACTAATTAAAGATGGATCTTTTTGGTAGAGTAAATTATTTTGAACAAAAAAAGACCAGATGTCTTTTTCACTCTTGTAACAGCCTTCTAATTGTGCGGCCGTGTAGCCAGTTACAATGCTATCTTGTTCGGTTGGTAATATTTGTTTTAAAAAATACAATCGCTTTCCTGCTTCTACCATTTGTTCACATAAAGGCGCACCTGCGTCTTGCAAAGGGAACATATCATCACGTATATTTTTCATGCAGTTAGTAGCCATGTATTCAGGTTCAAAACGCCTTGAAACGTAAACAGGATAAAGGCTCTGGCCTTCTTCCGATAAATAAATAGGATCATTTTTACCAAGGTACATTTGAAGTCCAATAGCGAGCGCGTCAATGGTAATGATATTTCCAAAACTATTGATAGGGCCAATAAATGTGATGAGTTTGGTAGGCAATTTGTACTCGGGAAAATAATATTTTACAAATTTTAATCCTTCTTTGATGGCAGCTTCCTGGGTTTTAATCGAAGCAAATTTAGCACCAGTTTGCTTGAACAATGATTGGTAAGCATTTATAAATTGAGGGACGTCTCGCATTGCTGTTTCTGGCGTTGTTGCCAAAATATTATATAAAAAATCTTGTGTAAATAATGGCTGTTGGCTTGCTAATTTTTGCAAAGAAGCATCCAAACGCAAGGTGTCAATTGCAAAAAAAGATTGCTCAAACCTGATGGTTGTAAGGGGTACATCAATGCTACGAATATCAGGGGTTTTTTGACCTGAATTACAGCCCAGCAAAATAACAATAGCAGCAACAGAAAGGAACTTAGTCATGCATCAAATTTGACACAAAGATGTTACTTAAATTCGTTAAAAAATAAACAAGATTTAAATGAGACAGGTGGTATTTGGTATGTAAAAGTTACTGACCTTTGCAGCCACCGCAGTAATCGCTATGAAAATAAGTATCGCGCAACAAAACTACCACATTGGAAATTTCGAAGAAAACACCGAAAAAATACTCGGTGCCATAGAAATTGCCAAAAAAGAAGGCGCCGATCTTATTTTATTTAGTGAAATGAGTGTTTGCGGTTACCCGGCCCGCGACTTTGTTGAGTTTGATGATTTTATAACCAAATGTTACGAAAGCATTGATACCATTAGAAAAGCAGCCGATACCATTGGCGTGCTCATTGGAAGTCCGGCGCGTAATCCGGGTAAAAAAGGTAAAGATTTATTTAACGCGGCATTTTTCTTATACGAACAAAAGATTGTAGCAGAAATTCATAAAACCTTACTGCCTACCTACGACGTTTTTGACGAGAATAGATATTTCGAAGCAGCCAGCAGTTGGCAAGTGATTCCTTTTAAAGGAAAAAAATTAGCGGTTACCATTTGCGAAGACATTTGGAACCTTGGAGACAACCCGCTTTATACCATTTGTCCGATGGATGAACTCATGAAACAGTCGCCAGATATCATGCTCAACTTAAGTGCTTCTCCTTTCGATTATACGCATGACGAAGACAGAAAAGCAACCATTAAAGCCAACGTTTTAAAATATAAAATC
>JBEITL010000137.1:0-4673 GCA_040374915.1 Sediminibacterium sp.
CATAAATACCCAAGTGCCAATAACATGAGACCCATGGCCATTTTAAATGGCGAAGAAGGCTCACGTTTTGCTTTACCTAATTTGATCCAAATCCAAGCCACCAAAGGAGCCAGGGTTACTACAAAAATTGAATTTAAGGACTGAAAAAAACTTGCTGGCACCACATAAAACCCAAGGTCACGTTGCGTATTTTCGGATGCAAAAAATGTAAGTGATGCGCCTGCTTGTTCAAAGGCACTCCAAAAAAAGATAACGAAAAAAGATACCGTAAATAACACCGCCACTTTTTTCTTTTCTAGCGCATCCAATGATGCATCAGAAAAAATAATAAAGGCAATTAAAAGAATACATGCAATTAATAACCAGAATAAATAACTAACCACATTAATATCAATATACACAAGTGCGATTGTAATTAAAGAAAGTAAAAATAGAAATCCAACCATTACCGGAATTTTCAAAAAGAATGTTGGTGCATCTTTTGGAGCATCTCCAATAGAGGCGCCATCAGCGTCTACTAAAAACTTTTTTTGAAAAATAATTTGTGTGGTAACACTCAATAACATTGCGATTCCTCCGGCTAAAAACGCCCACTTAAAATCTCCATTGTTTCCTGTTTCACCAAAAAAACCACATACAATTGGACCTAAAGCACCACCCGTATTGATACCCATGTAAAAGATCGTGTAGGCCGCATCTATTTTTGAATCTCCTTTCTTGTATAACTGGCCCACCATACTAGAAATATTAGGTTTAAAAAAACCATTTCCTGCAATCATACATCCTAAGCCTGTATAAAAAAGTGGCATCGCTAAAGCCGCATTGTCATAATAATGGCCGCAAAAAAATAAAATAAATTCTCCAATAGCCATCACCAATGCCCCTGCAATAATAGAACGCTTGTTTCCCCAATAACGGTCTGCCATATAACCACCAAATAATGGGGTTAAATACACCAGGCCGGTATAACTTCCATAAACCTGCGAAGCAGCATCCTGATCAAATGCCATTGCTTTTACCAAAAAAAGCACCAGTATGGCGCGCATCCCATAGTAATTAAATCGCTCCCACATTTCCGTGGCAAAGAGTACATACAATCCTCTAGGATGACCTTTTTGAGAAATAGTTTGATTCATAAATGTGTTGTTATCGTTGTAAACTATTGATTTTCTGGTGCTGTAAAATAGCAATAAAATCTTTACAGCGAACCGCACGCGAAAATGAGCGCCGAAATTGATACTTTCGCATTTCCAATTACACCTATAAATATGAATATTTTACTACTTGGTTCTGGCGGAAGAGAACATGCGCTTGCATGGAAAATGGCACAAAGTCATCATTGCAACGAACTTTATATTGCACCCGGAAACCCAGGTACAGCAGGCATTGGAACCAATCTAGACCTATCCGTCACAGATTTCGAGGGCATTAAAGCGGCATGCATTTTGCACCAAATTGGACTCGTGGTCGTAGGCCCCGAAGAGCCCCTTGTAAAAGGTATTTATGATTTTTTTGAAGCAGATCCAGCACTAAGAGAAATTATTGTGGTTGGGCCTTCGGCTAAAGCCGCTCAATTAGAGGGCAGCAAAGCCTTTAGCAAGAAATTTATGCAGCGTCATCAAATTCCAACCGCTGCCTACGCCGAATTTACACTTGAAAATATAGAAGAAGGTAAAACTTATATTGCTGCACATAGCCTTCCGGTAGTTTTAAAAGCCGACGGTTTAGCGGCTGGAAAGGGCGTTGTTATTGCAACCACGCACCAAGAGGCGCTTGAAACATTTAATGACATGCTTGTAAACAAGCAGTTTGGTGAAGCCAGCAGCCGTGTTGTCATTGAACAGTTTTTATCCGGCATTGAAGTAAGCGTTTTTGCACTTACCAACGGTATGGACTACCAAATTATTGGTCACGCCAAAGACTACAAACGAATAGGAGAAGGCGATACAGGGCTCAACACGGGCGGGATGGGATGCGTGAGTCCGGTTCCTTTTATGGACGATACTTTTATGCAAAAAGTAGAAGAGCGCATTGTAAAACCAACCATTAACGGGCTTGCCCAGGAAGAACTTTGTTACCATGGCTTTGTGTTTTTTGGACTCATGAACGTAGACGGAGAACCTTTTGTGATTGAATACAACTGCCGCATGGGCGATCCAGAAACGGAGGTAGTGATGCCACGTTTACAAACAGATTTAGTGGCCCTGTTTGCAGCCATGGATAATGGCACTTTAATAGACGCCAATATTAGTTACGACAATAGAAGCTGTGCTACCATTATGGCAGTGAGCGGCGGCTACCCTGGAAGCTACCAAAAAAATAAGTCAATTACTGGACTTGAATCTGTTAACGATATGCCAAACACCCTCGTATTTCAGGCAGGCACTGCGCAGGGCCAAAACGCCGTTGTTACAAGCGGTGGAAGGGTTTTAGCCGTTACCGCCTATGGCGAAAACATTAGCGAAGCGGTTATAACTGCCACCCAGCGTCTTCAAAAAATTGAATTTGAAGGCATGAATTTTAGGCGCGATATCGGGTACGAATTTGAAAAAAAATAAACAGATAAAATTCGTAAGAATAGACCTTGTTATTTCCATTTATTTCAAGCACCTTTGTAGTAATACATTTACTCAAGCTTTACGCACTATACCATGGGATTATTTAACTTTTTTACGCAAGAAATTGCAATGGATTTGGGGACCGCAAATACCCTTATTATTCATAATGATGAAGTAGTCGTTAACGAACCTTCCATTGTTGCCCTAAACCGTAACAATTTAAAAGAGGTTTTAGCAGTGGGAAAAAAAGCACTCATGATGCATGAAAAAACGCATGAGAGTATTAGAACCATTCGTCCGTTAAAAGATGGTGTAATTGCAGATTTTAATGCCGCAGAATTAATGATTCGGGAGATGATGAAAATGATCTATCCTAAAAAACCATTATTTCCTCCAAGCTGGCGTATGGTAATTTGTATTCCTTCTTCTATCACCGAAGTTGAAAAACGTGCCGTTAGAGATTCTGCAGAACAAGCAGGTGCTAAGGAAGTATATATGATTCACGAACCAATGGCAGCTGCACTAGGTATTGGTATAGATGTTGAAGAACCTGTAGGAAACATGATCATTGACATTGGAGGTGGTACAACAGGTATTACCGTAATTGCACTTGCAGGTATTGTTTGTGATCAAAGTATTCGTGTAGCAGGAGATGAATTTACTGCAGACATTATGGAGGCACTTCGCCGTTATCATAGTTTATTAATTGGTGAGCGTACTGCAGAGCAAATTAAAATTAATGTAGGTGCTGCGATGAAAGATTTAGATAACCCGCCAGATGATTTACCAGTAAATGGTAGAGACCTTGTAACAGGTATTCCTAAACAAATTATGGTGAGTTATCAAGAAATTGCAGAAGCACTTGATAAGAGTATCTTTAAAATAGAAGAAGCCATCTTAAAAGCCCTGGAAACCACGCCACCAGAGCTTGCTGCAGATATTTACCGTCGCGGATTATACCTTACAGGCGGAGGTGCTTTACTTCGTGGACTCGATAAAAGATTAAGTGCAAAAATTAAATTACCTGTTCACGTTGCAGAAGATCCACTTAAGAGTGTTGTGCGTGGTACCGGTTTAGCACTTAAAAATTATCAGCGTTTCCCGTTCATCATGCGCTAATAATTTACCTTGAAAAATATTTTTGATTTTATTCGTAGGCACTTCACTTTACTTAGCTTTTTGCTATTGCAAATTGCTTCGATATATATGCTTACAAAAGCAAGTACTTCGCATCAAACTTTTTTTTCTGCGAAAATGAGTGATGCAACTTCAAAAATTAATGAGCGCTATTACAATATGCGCGGCTACTTTTTTTTAAGAGAAACCAACCAACAACTAGCACGAGAAAATGCGCGACTTTTAAATTTACTACGCTCCAATATATCGGCGCCAGATTCAAGTATTCAAATTGTAACCGATTCGGTTTATAAAGACTCTCTTAATAAATTCAGAAAATACAATTGGCTTCCTGCTAAAGTAATTGGCAATACCGTTTCATTACAAACCAATTTTTTAACACTTGAACGTGGCCGTTTACAAGGTGTAAAAAAAGGAATGGCCGCCATAAGTCCAGAAGGAATTATTGGCGTTGTAGTGGAAGTTTCTGATAATACTAGCAAGGTAATGAGCCTTTTACACCGCAGCAGTAGGGTAAGCGCCATGCTTAAAAAAGATAATAATGCAGGTAGCATCGAATGGGATGGAGCCAGCCCTTATTACCTCCTCTTACGCAACGTTTCTAAAGGGGCGAAAGTAGCAAAAGGCGACACGGTGGTTACGAGCACTTACTCGGCAAATTTCCCGCCTTACCAAATTGTGGGCCGTGTAGCTGAAATAGATGCCGATCCTTCAAGTAATTTTTATACCCTCAAAATTAAAACGGCTGTCAATTTCTTTACTGTGCAGTTTGTTTACCTTGTAGAAAACCTAAGATATCAGGAGCAATTTGATTTAGAAAACAGTAACTCTAAAACACGTGAATAGCACACTCAAAAATATCATTCGCTTTGCGTTATTTCTGCTACTCCAAATTGTGGTACTTAACGAAGTGCCCCCTGTGCACCGTTTTATCATACCCTATCTCTACTTTTTATACATTCTTTGGTTGCCGTTTTC
>JBEITL010000134.1:0-4734 GCA_040374915.1 Sediminibacterium sp.
AGATTTTGCAATTGTAAGTTTAGATAAAGTGATTCAAACCATGTGGGATACCGCACAGGATATGAACAGCAAATACAAAGAAACCGCAGATGGTGGACTTGCAGTGCATGTGCCAATTAGTTTGTCAGAATGTTAAGCAAACAGGTAAACGAAAAGGAATTCATGTATTGAACTTATACGAGTTCTTC
The DNA here is from genome assembly GCA_040374915.1 of Sediminibacterium sp. Lineage (GTDB taxonomy): Bacteria > Bacteroidota > Bacteroidia > Chitinophagales > Chitinophagaceae > Sediminibacterium. Next base: position 189 of record JBEITL010000134.1, read on the forward strand.
GTCTGACACCAACGCATAATTTTTTATTTCGTTGTATAGCGTACCGCGCTCAATCGGTTCTCTTTTAACTTGTTTGATAAGGCGCACAAGATCTGCGGTGGTCATGGTGGGTGTTTGTTCTTCACTACCTGCCATGGCATAAATTTTTGTTGAATCATCGATAGTGCCATCAATATCATTCACACCAAAAGATAAAGTGAGCTGCGCATTTTGTCTACCAAGCATGGGCCAGTAGGCCTTAATGTGTGCAAAATTATCCATGTAAAGGCGTGATACAGCGTACATGCGCATGTCTTCGATAGTAGTAGACTCTGCAATATGACTCATCTCATTGTCTTGGTTGCGAAACTTTAATGGAATAAAAGTATTAAAGCCACCAGTTTCATCTTGCAGTTGACGAAGGCGCTCCATATGATCTATGCGGTGCCAGTATTTTTCGATGTGGCCATAGAGTAAAGTAGCATTGCTATGCATGCCTAAATTGTGTGCTACTTTATGAATATTCAACCAACCATCCGCGTCTACTTTGTCTTCACAAATTTGTTTTCTAATTTCTGGATGAAATATTTCGGCACCACCACCAGGTAATGAATCGAGCCCTGCAGCGTGTGCAAGTTTCATACCTTCCTCGGTAGAAACTTTTGCTTTTTTAAACATGTAATCTAACTCTACGGGTGTAAAGCCTTTGATATGTAAATCAGGACGGTGTGCTTTGATGGCCTTTAATAAATCAATAAAAAAAGCAAGGTTCATTTTAGGATGAACGCCTCCAACAATATGAACCTCAGTTACGGGTTTACCGTCGTAACTTTTTACAATATGCATCATTTGCTCGATACTTAATTCCCAACCTTCTTCTCTATTGGCATATAATTTTGAGTAGGAGCAAAACTTACACGAGAACACACACACATTGGTGGGCTCGATATGAAAATTTTTATTGAAATAGGTTTTATCGCCGTGCTTTTGTTCGCGCACAAAATTAGCAAGGGTACCTAGCCAAGACAAAGATCCTTTTTCAAAAAGCGTAACACCTTCATCAAATAAGATACGCTCTTGATTGATTATTTTATTCGCAATACGTTGTAGTTCTTTATCTTTTGTTGCTTCAACTAATGAAACAATAGCCGCTCTATTGGTACCCATCACGCAGTCATTTATTTAGACTGCAAAGTTACAACAAGTTTAAGATTAACCCATTAAAATACCGGCGATACTAGCAGATAAGTAGGAGGCTAAAGTACCACACAACAAGGCTTTTAAGCCTAGTTTGGCAAGGTCGGCTCTACGGCTAGGTGCTAGTTCTCCAATACCGCCAATTTGCATACCAACGCTACTAAAGTTTGCAAAACCACAAATTGCGATACTTACAATTAAGAGACCTTTTTCTGATACGATTGGAACGGCTTTTGTGGTCAAATTGTTAAACGCAACAAACTCGTTGATGGTTAATTTTTGACCGAGTAGGGTAGCTGCATTGGCTACGTCTTGGCCCGGAACACCCATGGCCCAAGCCATTGGATAAAATATTTTACTAAAAATAAAATCAAGTGATAAGCCTGGGTAAACAAGACCTAGTATATAGTTTAAAAAGGCAATTAAGGCAATAAAACCAATAAGCATGGCAATAACGTTCACGGCAATTTTCATGCCATCGCTTGCACCATGTGAAATAGCATCAATGATATTGCTGTAGGGGCTCTTTACTTCTAGTTTAACTTTTCCCATGGTTTCCGATTCTTCGGTTTCTGGGAAAACAATTTTTGAAATAACGAGTGCACCAGGAGCGGCCATTAAACTAGCCGTTAATAAGTACTCGGCTTTGGCGCCCATGTTGGCATACACAATTAATATACCGCCGGCAATACAGGCAAGGCTACCACTCATACTAGCAAGTAGCTCACTTTTTGTCATACCATTTAAATACGGACGAATCATTACCTGTGCTTCTACCTGTCCCACAAAAGCACTTGCTACATTACTAAGTGCTTCGGCACCACTAACGCGCATGATAAAGTTCATGGCTTTTGCGATGATCGATACAATAAATTGCATCACACCAAAATGGTATAAAATGGCAACCAGCACACAAACCAAAATGATTGTTGCGGTAACACTAAATGCAAATACAAAACCACCTTGTCCAAAGTCTTTAACACCATCAGGCGCATTCACCATCACACCGCGGTACACAAACGCAACACCTTCTCTGGCAAAACGTTCAATTTTTTCCATACCGTGCCCTAGTTTTTGAAAAAACCAGGTTACAGGAGGGACTTTTAAAACAAGCACTGCAATAACAACCTGCAATAACATGCCACTCACGACTAATCTATAATTGATCCTTCTTTTATTGTTTGAAAACAAAAAGGCAATGCCTAGAATGAGGATAATACCTAGTACACCGTGAAATTTGTCCATGCTATTTATTTAGGCAGGTTAGAGGGGTAAGATACTAGTCTTACATTAAAGATTGTATCTTTTTGTCAAGTACCGATTTAGGTACTGCGCCAATTTGTTTGTCTACAATTTGACCACCTTTAATAAATAATATAGCTGGGATAGAAGTGATGCCGTAGTTAACACTCAAATTAGGGTTGTTGTCTACGTTTACTTTTCCAATGTTTACTTTGCCATCATATTCTTTTGCGAGTTCTTCGATAACTGGTCCGATTGCTCTGCAAGGGCCACACCACTCTGCCCAAAAATCTACTAAGGTTAATTTGTCACTGTCTAATACGGTTGCCTGAAAATTGGCATCTGTTAATTCTAAAGCCATCATTTTTTATTTAAAATTGTAAGTAAAGTTGAATCAGTAAGAAGTGTCAAATTTAAATCCAAACCCTGCAACTGCCACATTGACTTTTCCACATTAGCCAACCAGTCCTACTTGCACCTCCACGTCGGGATTATCGAGTAAAAAGCCTGCCATTTCCTCATTCATTTGGAATCCTTTGTCAAAACTGTATAAACTTACCAACAAGTTTTCTTTGGGTTCCAAAACATTGAATCGAAGACTAGACTTGCCGGGGTATTTTTTTACGTTGGTTTCTATAAACTCCACAAACTGCGGAGTAAGGGAAGCAGCGTGCACATTGATGTCTAGACTTCTGGTTAAATTTTGTTTTACAGTCTCTAATAAGTTCATGGAACTTACTTTAAAATCAAATTCGTTGGGCCTATTATAACGAGGTCTAAAAAAACCATTGAGTAAAACGTTTTGCCCTTTTTCTAAATAGTTTTGAAATTTGATATAGTCTTCACTCCACAAAACAAATTCGGTTTTGCCACTAAAATCTTCGATGGCAAAAGAACCAAAATTTTTGCCAGTTTTAGTAACGCGGTGTTGAACATCAATAATAAGTCCGGCCACTTTTATGGCGCGACCTGGGTTGGGTTGTAATTGTAAGGTTTCTTTTATTTCATTGAAATCTGCAATATTGGTGATGCCATAATAGCGCAGTTCAAATTTGAAGTGATCCAGTGGATGCCCACTCATAAACATACCCGTCACTTCTTTTTCATGTTCGAGTAATTCGGTGAGGGTCCAAGGTTCTGTTTTGGTAAGTTTTGGAACAGGCACTTGCATGGCTGATGAAAGGTCGCCAAAAAGCGTATTGGTAGATCCGGCACTTAGGCTTTGAAGCGCTTGTCCGTAATTGATAATTTTTTCGAGTCCTGAAACACGCTCACCATCTGGTATTTTAAAATACTGCGCTCTATGAAAATCTGTAAAGCAATCAAATGCACCTGAGTAGGCTAAACTTTCCAATGATCTTCTATTCACGCTTCTGCTAATCACTCTTTTGATAAAATCAAAAATGCTTGCAAAGGAGCCACCTTTTTCTCTTTCTTTAATAATGGTTTCAATAGCAGCTTCACCTACACCTTTTAAGCCGCCTAGTCCAAAACGTATTTCGCCTTTTTGGTTAACGGCAAAACCGTTGAGTGATTCATTGATGTCCGGCCCCAGTACTTTAATGCCCATACGTTTACACTCTTCCATAAAAAAGGTGATCTTATCAATACTGCCTTGGTTGTTTAAAACCGCCGACATATATTCTCCAGGATAGTGCGCTTTTAAATAGGCAGTTTCATAGGCTACATAGGCATAGCAGGTGGAGTGTGATTTGTTAAACGCATATTGTGCAAAAGCTTCCCAGTCTGTCCAAATTTTTTCTAGTACTTGTGGGTCATGACCTTTACTCGTAGCACCTTCCACAAACTGAGCTTTCATTTTATCCAGTACCGATTTTTGTTTTTTACCCATGGCTTTACGCAGTACATCGGCGTCACCTTTTGTAAAGCCGCCGATTTTTTGACTGAGTAACATTACCTGTTCTTGATACACAGTAATGCCATAGGTTTCAGACAATATTTCTTTCATTTCATCGAGGTCATAACTGATGGCTTCACGGCCATGTTTACGGTCAATGAAATTTGGTATGTATGCCATGGGTCCCGGTCTGTACAGGGCGTTCATGGCAATTAAGTCGTCAAATTTATCAGGCTTTAATTCGCGTAAATATTTTTGCATGCCCACACT
>JBEITL010000173.1:0-3643 GCA_040374915.1 Sediminibacterium sp.
AATTTGATTGGGGTTTTCGATATCAAATTGATTCACATCCGATCTAATTTGCAAAGCGTCTTCGGCAAACTGATTGATGTTTACATAATAGTTGGCGCCTAATAAATCATGCACTTTTTTATAAAAATGATGACGTTCAAGTTGCGCGTTAATGCCTGCAGTAAATAATCCAACATTTCCTAATGGAGATTGATACACCAGCGATGCTAAAATTGTATGCTGTGCATCGATTCTATTTTCCAAAATAACAGCTGCTTTTTTCTGAAGTATCAAATTAGGATTGCCACTAATAATGACAGGTTCGTTAGACATTGCATTTAGGCTATACAAACCCGTCCAATCAAGTTGTCCTTTGCTTGGATTTTGAAGCAGCTCTTGATGCATAAGTGCCCTCAGTGCAGAATCTTGATAAAAACTAGGTAGGTATTTATAATAATCCGCGCGCGGATCTGCGGCACTATTCCAATCGAGACCTGTAATACTTTTGACGCCCATTGTTACGCCTAAAGCGATATTTAATTCTTGTGTATCAGGGAGCGATATATCTGATGAAAAAATGACAGTAGGTAAATGTGTTGTGCTTTTTACAGCGTTACGTTTTACGCCGTTTTGCATCCCCCAATTTGGATTGTAATGGGCGCCAAAATATTGTAAGGATTCTTGAAGCACAGGTGCTTGCCGCTCTGCGGCAATGGGTGCACCGAGCAAAGACAACGACAATACAACCCGCTCTTTTACTTTTTTATCGACACTTAGCATATAACCATACCCTGCGTAACCACAACCATTGTAGTATCCTTCTTTTGCGATCCGTGCATTTACATGTGCAGCAAATGCCCAGCCGTTTTTTAATTGTCCGGTAGACATTTGCAAAACATATTTATGGGAATAAGCTCGGTTCGCAAACGTTGCTGCTACTTTATATTGCTTTGGCATTACAACGGCGCGAATATCGGCGCCTGTAGTGTTACCCAGATTTCCAAAAGAAAGCTCGTTGCCCGCAACACCATCAAATACCACCGTTTTGCGCATCATTTGCTGCAACCCCGAGTAAACAGCAAAATGAGGATTCCCTGTAAGTAAACTTTGAATGGGAAGTCCATTTAAAAGCGTTTGCGAGAAACTAGCATCCAGGCCTTTAATCATAAAACCTGCCGCTGCAAATCCAAAACTAGCCGTGTTGTAAAACGGATCTTTGTTGGCATGCAAAGAGGACGCAACAAAAGAAGGCTCTAAACCATTTTTTGCATCAGGGTCTAATATTACAATGGGAATTTCGTCGGGCTCCGATACCACTACTTTTTGCGCAAGCAAATTGGGTGGCGTTTTTTGTTTGCTTCGCTTTTGTGCATGCAATGCTCCCGCCATAAAAACACAAATCAAACACAAATAAATAGCGCGCATAACATAGATTTCCCACACAATCTAATGCAGTTCAAATGGCAAAACCATTGCTACAAAACATTGGCGTGAAATACCAGTTTAAATAATTGTAATTAGCGAATAAAAGAGATGCGCAATCGTAAAATCCAATGTCAATATTTTGTTGGTACAGTCGTTTTGGTCATAATATTGGCAAGCTGCAAAGCCACCGTAAAAAAAGACGTTATGGCCTTTAAACCTATGCCACAAAAGCATCACAGCCTTATAGCTGCTTTTTATAATTTCGAAAATTTCTATGATACTATTAACAATACAACTATTGACGATGAAGAATTTTTACCAAAGGGCGCCAAACATTATAACAGTGCTATCTATCAAAAAAAAGTAAGTAACCTGGCAAGCGTTGTACAAAAAATAGGTGCTGATATCAATAACGATGGGCCGGCTATTTTAGGCGCTGTTGAAATTGAAAATGACACGGTACTACAAGATTTAATCAAGCACCCACTTTTAAAAAATAGAGGCTATTTATTTGTGCATGAAAATTCAAAAGACCTCAGGGGTATTGATGTGGCGTTACTCTATCAACCAAAATATTTTAGACCCATTGCACATGCTTCTTTGCAAGTTCAACTTCCCTCCAGAAACAAACTACCTTATTTCACCAGAGACATTTTGTATGTTAAAGGTATTTTACTCAAAGACACTGTACATGTTTATGTAAACCACTGGCCTAGCAGAAGAGGCGGGCAAAAAAGAAGCACCGAATCAAGAAGTAAAGCGGCAAGGGTTTGCAGAGCGCATATCAACACTATTTTGGCGGAGAACCCAGCTGCTAAAATTATGGTGATGGGCGATTTAAACGATAACCCCTCCGATTATAGCGTAACGCATGCTCTACAATCGAGCGGAGGCCTAAAAATGATCAAAAAGTCAGATTTATACAATCCTTGGGTTGAAATGCTAGCAAAAGGCAATGGAACCCTTGCAAATAGGGACGCATGGGGTATTTTTGACCAAATTTTGGTATCGCAGAATTGGATTCCGCCAAGGCATGCGGGAAAGCTGTTTTTAGGTAGTTCCCACATATTTAAAGCCTTTTTTATGATTGAACAACAAGGCAGATACAAGGGCTATCCCCTCCGTACCTGGGATGGGAACCAGTTTAGGGATGGATTTAGCGATCATTTCCCAACTTTTCTGGTTTTACTCGAAAAAATAGAGGAAAAAATGCAGTAAAATCAACCCTTTTACGTACTTTTGCAACCCCAAATCTGTTTTTGGCAGATTCTCCATTTCGGTGGAGTCCACTGGGTAAACCCAATTTTAAACCTAAAAATTCAAGTAATGAGTAATTACGAATTAATGGTGATTTTCACTCCGGTTCTTTCTGAAGAAGACTTTAAAGCTTCTCAGAAAAAATACCAAGATATGATTGCTAGCTTCGGTGGAGCTACAGTGCATTCTAATCCTTGGGGTCTTAAATCACTGGCCTACCCTATTCAAAAAAAGACAACTGGTATTTACTGGGTGTTAGAATACAGCGGCCCAACTGATCTTAACGAAAAACTTAAGATTCAAATTTTACGTGACGAGCAAATTATGCGTCACATGATTACGAAACTCGACAAATACGCCGTTGAGTATAACCACGTAAAAAGAAATGGCGGATTTGCGGTAAAACAAAAAATGGAGGCTTAATCACATGGCAAAGAATGAGATAAAATACCTGACCGCAATTAAGCAGGAGAAACCAAAGAAAAAGTTTTGTCGTTTCAAGAAATACGGCATCAAATACGTAGACTACAAGGATGTTGAGTTCCTTAAAAAGTTCATCAACGAACAAGGTAAATTATTACCACGTCGTTTGAGCGGTAACTCACTAAAGTATCAACGTAAAGTACAGGACGCAGTTAAAAAGGCACGTCAAATGTCTTTATTGCCTTTCGTTACTGACTTATTAAAGTAATACCCTAATTAGTAACCTTCCCTAATCTCGCAACGGGCGAGAGACAGCAATAGCTGGGCTCTTGGGAACTAAAACAAAAACAACATGCAAGTAATTTTAATTCAAGACGTAGACAACTTAGGTGGAAAAAGCGAATTGGTAACTGTAAAAAACGGTTATGCGCGTAACTTTTTAATTCCACAAAAGTTTGCAGTTGAAGCAAGCCCTTCTAACCTTAAGCAACTTGACGAACAGTTAAAAGTTAAGGCTAAAAAAGAAGCGGTAATGTTAGCTGAAATCAATAAAGTAATC
>JBEITL010000174.1:0-3639 GCA_040374915.1 Sediminibacterium sp.
CGGCTTAAAATCGGGTGGATCTCTTTGTGATATTGGTGAATTATCTACCATCGTTTTTGATAGAAATAAAGCCAAGCTTTCTAAAGAAGCCACAGAAACATTAGCGGCCGTTGCAGCTAAAATAAACGCCAATCCAAATTGTAATATTCGCGTATCAGGTTATGGCTACACGTCAAAATCTGCGCAGCAATTAAGTTGGGACCGCGTTACAGCTGTTATCAAATACTTAACTGAAAAGCAAGGTGTTTCTGAGAGCAGATTTATCTTTAACGCAGGCGCAGTAGGGAATGAGCTTATTGTTACCTTGTTTGGTACTACCGAAGCTGGCACTGGTTCAACAAGTGCTCCGCACCCTAACTTAAAAAAATAAGGTTCGAGAAAATTTTTATAAAATGCAAAATGCCCCGCGTAGCGGGGCATTTTTGTAGGGTAAAATTTTTTGTGCGCAAAATATTAATCAGTAGGCAAAAATATCGAAGCGTTGCGCGCGCACGCGCGCAAAAATCAAAAAGATCCTGCGCAACATCTAGCTCACTAAATTTAAATGAAGCTCACCAAAATTTTGAAGAGAAGAAATTTTTAAATCAGCGGCGCCAAAACGTTCGTCTTTTTGCTGCGTCACATGCGGTACAATTACACATTTCATGCGTGCTGCTTTAGCGGCTACGAGTCCATTAAAGGAGTCTTCGAAGCAAAGACAGTGCGTTGGGTGGGAGCCGAGCATGCTCGCGCAATTTAAATAAACTTGTGGGTGGGGTTTTCCATAAGGCAAGTCTTCTGCAGAAGCAGCGGCCTTAACGTATGGTCCAATACCTGTCATTTTAATAACAAGTTCAATCAGCTCTGGCGGTGAAGATGTGGCAAGTCCTATTTTAAAATTTCGCTTGTGAAAAAAATCAAAAATATAACCAACACCCGGCATCACATTGCCTGTTGATTCTATTTTTTGTAGAACTAAATCTACAATCTTTTTTTCTACTACTTTTAATTCCGTATCACCAATATTAAAATAGTTAAACCACCATTGTACAAATTCTTTGGTACGAAGTCCAGTAGTTGAGTTGTATTGTTCTTCAGTTAAATTAACTCCATATTGTTTAAATACTTCTGCAGCTGCATGATTCCACAAAGGCTCACTGTCTACTAAAAGCCCATCAATGTCAAATATTACGGTGTCTAGTTGCATGCTGTAAATTTATGCCACAAAAATATAGCTACTAGCCTGTATTTTAACCTAAACCACTATAATTTTAAACAAAAGCATAACAATTTGTTTACATTCCTTATTTTGCATCACATGTTTAACGTGATGCCATGAAATTAATTGATCGATTTAGACATATTCGGGTAATTCGTACGGTACTATATGCGGTGGTTGGTTTTATTACATATCCCGGCTTGGCGCTGATTAATAAAGTAAAAATAGAGGGCACCGAAAATTTATTCAACCTTCCTAAAAAGAACGTTTTATTTGTAAGCAATCATCAAACTTATTTTGCAGATGTAATTGCTTTCGTGCATATTTTTTGTGCTGTTAAATGGAGAAAACATAACCGCTTAGGTCTTCCATTTTATTTACTCAATCCATTTACCAATGTATACATGGTAGCAGCTGCAGAAACCATGAATGCCAATTGGCTTACTAAATTATTTAAGCTTTGCGGAACCCTTACCATTAAAAGAACTTGGCGTGCCGAAGGTAAAGATGTGTCTAGAGAAAGAGACAGTGCAGATACGCAAAAAATTGATCAGGCTTTACACCATAGCTGGGTAATTACATTTCCGCAAGGAACTACAAAGCCTTTTGCACCAGGCCGAAAAGGCACTGCGCACATTATTAAAAATAATCAGCCCGTTGTAATACCTGTAGTGATCAATGGTTTTTGGAGAGCCTTCGACAAAAAAGGCCTCAACTTTAAAAAGCGCGGCACCATTTTATCGGTACGTTTTAAAGAGCCCATGGTTATTGACTATACAGCGCCAGTAGAGGAAATACTGTCTCAAGTAATGGACGCCATTGAGCAAAGCAAAGAGTACATGTTAAAGGGAAGGCATCATTTGCTTGCGCAAGTAGGAAAATAATTACTCTTTAATAAACAACGCCCTTAATTCATTCGCGTCATCTGGCTTCATTTTGCCGCCAAGTATCAAGCGTAGTTGTCTGCGTCTGAGGGCTCCATCAAACAATCTTTTTTCAAAATCGGTTTCAGGAATTAATTGAGGAACAGCAGTAGGTCTGTTATTGGGGTCTAATGCAACAAATGTAAAATAGGCTTCGTTGCTTTCGTATTTTTCTTGCTTTTGTAAATCTTCGCCCCACACTTTTACATAAATTTCCATGGAGGTTGTAAAGGCTCTACACACATGCGCTTCTATGTGAACGATGTTACCCAGCTTGATTGGATTTTTAAAACTTAAATTATCTACAGAAGCGGTCATGCTAGGCAGGTTGCAATGTTTACCTGCTGCCATGCCGGATGCAATATCCATCCAGTACATGAGTCTTCCTCCCATTAAATTACCAAAAGTATTGGTGTCGTTTGGAAGAACTAGTTCATTCATTACAATAAAACTCTCACTCGCTTTTTTTGCTTCCATAGTAGATTGTATTTATGTCAAAGGTAATAAAGCCAATGCGTATTTGTTCAAGATGCGTAAACTAGATAACAACCTGCTCCAGTGTTTGTAAAAAAGCCGGGTCTACATCGGCGCCAATGCCAGGTGCATCACTTAGTTCCAGATGCATGCCTTTGTATATGGCGCCACCAGTAACCGGATCTATTTTATGCCCTAGTAAACAGGTATCTAAATCGTAAAATTGAATATTATCAAGGCTCATGGCAAGGTGCACTTTTGCACTCAGGGCAAGTCTACTTTCTAGCATGCCACCAAGCATACAAGGGATACCTGCGGCTTCTGCCACTTTATTAATGGCAAGTGCTTCTTTAATGCCTCCACTTTTGGCTAGTTTAATATTGATGTAAGTACACGCTTTATTTTCAATCATTCTCTCTGCGTCATGGTGTGTGTATACACTTTCGTCGGCCATAATTGCAATGGGAGAAATAGCGCAAAGCTGAGGTAATAAATGATCATTAAACGTGCGCATGGGTTGTTCGCAAAACTGAATATCATAAGCGCCAAGTCCGGTAAGCGCGGTAACGGCATCATCGTAAGACCATCCCTGATTGGCGTCTATACGAAGTATAATATTTGAACCTACGGCTTCTCTAATTTTTTGAATACGCGCAATATCGGTTGCTGGATCCTTGCCAAGTTTTACTTTAATCATGCGCACGCCATCTGTAACAAATTTTGCAGCGGTATCCGCCATGTTTTGTGGCGTGTCTATTCCAATGGTTAAATCACTTTCAATATCTTTTATACTTCCGCCTAAATACTTGTACAAAGGAAGCCCTGCATGTTTAGCGGCTAAATCATACAATGCCATATCAAAAGCACTTTTGGCAGTATAGTTGCGTGCAGTATATAAATCAAGTTCTGCAAGTCTCGCATCCATATCAAGTGCATTTTTGTGTTTCCAAATGGCTGCAAAATCTTTTGCCATTTCGTAACAAGTAGCCTGCGTTTCACCAACAATCATGGGAAAGGCAGAGCACTCGCCAACTCCAATATGCC
>JBEITL010000092.1:0-5764 GCA_040374915.1 Sediminibacterium sp.
AGTACAACAATACATGATTGATTTATTTAAAGAGGTTGTAACAAAATATGAAGTTGATGGAGTTCAAGGAGATGATAGATTACCTGCACTTCCATCAAATGGTGGTTATGATCCTTACACCATTTCGTTATACAAGGCAGAGCATGCCGGCGCCTCTCCTCCCGGAAGTGGAACTGATGCTGGCTGGATTAGATGGAGAGCCAATAAATTAAATGCTTTTGTAAAAAGACTAAGAAATGAAGTAAAAGCTATTAAACCCGCTATCGTTTTTAGCATGTCGCCTAGTCCGTATCCATTTAGTATCAATGAATATTTACAAGACTGGCCTACTTGGGTTGATAGCAGCTGGGTAGATGCAGTTATGCCGCAATGCTACAGATATACCTTGGCTGATTATGACAATGTACTCAATCAACAAAAATCTTTTTACAAAAATAATGCAGTAGCATTTTATCCAGGCGTATTGGTAAAATCGGGCGCAACCATTCAGAGTGATGGATTGATGTCGCAATTTATTCAGAGCAATAGAAATAAAGGATTTAAGGGCGAAGTATTTTTCTTTTATGAAGGTGTAAAAGATAAACTTAGCTGGTTCCAAGGATTGTATCCATACATAAAATAAGCCTACATGAAATTGCATAAACTTTGTTTACTTTCTTTCTTGCTGATTTTTATTTCAAAAATTAGTGATGCTCAAAAATTAACTTCATTTGTAGATCCTTTTTTGGGCACCGGTGGACACGGGCATGTATATCCAGGTGCTACCATACCTTTTGGCATGGTACAATTAAGTCCGGACAATGGCGAAGAGGGCTGGGATTGGTGCAGTGGTTACCACTACAGCAGTAATACAATTGCAGGATTTAGCCATACGCATTTAAGTGGCACTGGTATTGGAGATTGGTGCGATATTTCGATACTTCCAATGACAGACACTTCCACCATAAGAAAGGATAAAAGTAAATTTCCATTTTCGCATAAAAACGAATCTGCTAAACCAGGTTATTACCAAGTTCAATTAGACAATAAAATTAAATGCGAATTAACTGCCAACAAACGAACTGGCTTTCATAGGTACAGCTATCCAACAAATATTGGGTGGCTATTGCTTGACATGGGCTTTCAAATTAATTGGGATAAAACAACGAGTGGTTCACTAAAAATTTTAAATGACTCTACCATTATTGGATATAGGTTCAGTACTGGATGGGCTAAAGGACAAAAAGTATATTTTGCTGCAAGATTCAACCATGGTTTTCAATCTGTAACCATTGTTAACGATTCGGTACGCAATGGAAACACGGCCATTGGAAATAAATTAAAAGCCGCCGTAAAATTTACAACTGCTAGCCCATTAGAAGTGCGCGTATCCATTAGTTCGGTGAGTGAAGAAAATGCTTTACTAGAATTAAATGTATCGAATGCAGCAACATTTGATGCAACTGCAAAAAGTGCAGAATCACTATGGGAAAAGGAATTGCAAAAAATTAAAATTAACACAAACGACAAAGCTTTAGCAACTAAATTTTATACGTCACTTTACAGAACCTGTCTAGCGCCAGTGGTGCATAGTGATGCCAGCGGTGCATATCAAACCCATGACAATCTTCAAAAGAAATTTATAAAAGGAAAGGAAAAGTATACCGTTTTTTCTCAATGGGACGTATTTAGGGCACTAAACCCTTTATTTACGATTACACAAACAGACCGTTTGCCAGACATGATTAACAGCATGCTCCAATTATATGAAGACAATGGATTATTGCCTGTTTGGGATTTAAGTACATGGGAAGCAAATACCATGACAGGTTATCATAGCATTCCAATTATTGCGGACGCCATTTTAAAAGACATCAAAGGCTTTGATTATAATCTTGCATATGAGGCCATGAAGAAATCTGCGTATCAAAAAATAAGAGGAACGCCAGCTTATATACAATATGGATATGTACCGCAAGATAAACATGGCTGGAGTGTGACCATGACTTTAGAATATGCTTTTGATGATTGGTGTATAGCACAAGTAGCAAAAAAATTGAATCAAATTTCGGATTACAACCTATTAATGCAGCGTGCTCAAAGTTATAAAGTGCTGTTTGATTCTAGTACCGGATTTATGAGAGCAAAAGATAGTAATGGAAAATTTATAGAACCATTTGATCCATTATTATCTGAACATGGCTTTGATGGACAATATATTGAGGGAACAGCATGGCAACATAGTTTTTTTGTACCCCATGATGTAGAAGGCTTAGCAAAATTGTATGGGGGTAAAGAAAACCTAGTAAAAAAATTAGACGATTTATTTATGGCGCCTTCAGAATTACACGGAGAAAACACTTCTGCCGATGTATCAGGCCTCATTGGCCAATATGCGCATGGCAACGAGCCCAGCCACCATATCATTTATATGTATACCGCTTTAGGTCATCCCCAAAAAACAGCTAAATGGGTAAAAGTGGTTACAGATAGCATGTATAAAACGGGGCCTGACGGATTAACAGGAAACGATGACTGCGGTCAAATGAGCGCATGGTATATTTGGAGTGCACTTGGGATGTACCCAATGAATCCGTCGGCAGGGCAATATGTTTTTGGTTTACCCTTAATTAAAAATGCAAGCATTACGCTTCCAAATAAAAAAATATTGACAATACAAACAATTGAAAACAAATCAACCAAGTTTTCAGAAAAATACGTATCAAGCGTCTATTTAAATAATAGAAAACTTACAAATGGATATATTACCCATCAAGAAATATTAGAAGGGGGTATTCTTAAATTTATTTTAAACTAAATAGATTCAATAAAAAAAGCCATTACATTGTAATGGCTTTTTTTATGAGTAACAATAACAATCACTACCAACCTGGATTTTGGGTTAGGTTTGGATTGTTATCAATTTCTGATTGAGGAATTGGCCAAAGTTTATACTTAACATTTGAATTCACCCTAGTTTGATTTCTAAATGCAATTCGAGTTGTTAAACTAGCAGAATAATTTGGCACATTATCTGCATCAAAAGTAGGTCTTGCTGGAACAACTGCCGGATTTAGTGCAGCACCAATAACAGGCATACTATTTGCTTTAGCATATATATCCCATCTTCTTAAATCAAATAATCGTAAACCTTCGCCAGCAAATTCAACAGCACGCTCTCTTCTAATGATTGTACGCATAGCACTTTGAGAACCAGCAGCAACAGCAGGCTGACCAGATCTAGCACGCACTTGATTAATTGCAGCTGTAACTGTTGCATCAATTTGATTTAACTCAATTTTTGCCTCAGCATATATTTGTAAAATATCGGCATAGCGCATAAGAATGAAACCAACTTTGGATTCAAAAGTATACTGCGTTGTATCGTTGTATTTATTCCATACATAACCAACACCACCAATGCTACCAGTTGCACTAACCTGCCATTGAATTCCAGCAGCTTGAGCACCAATCCAATCATTATTTGTAGTTACGTTATCATATACACCCGTATTCCAATTAAACTTTCTGCGTGTATTGGTGTAAAAACCAAAGATGGTTCTTTCACGTAGGTTATTATAAGGAAGCGCAGCAGTTTTAGATGCAAAGTGCACCATTGTATCCCCTGCCATATAAATACTCCAACCCAATCTACGATCTCTATTTACGCGCGGGTTTGCTGGATCATAAATAGTAGAGGCATCAATACGAAGTCCTGCTTGATCTTCAAATTGATCTACTAACTGTTGAGAAGGGAAATGACTACTTTGTGAGTTTGTAACCTGACGAGGCACACCTAAAATTGGACCCCAATTTTGTGGCTCATTTACATCCAGTGGATAGGTTTGAATGAACATGATTTCTCTGTTAGCATTACCTTGTTGACCAGCTAAAGAAAAGAGGTTACGATAGCTTGGATTTAAGTTATAATTACCTCCGTCAATAACAGTTTTTGATGCAGCAGCTGCAGTTGTGTAATCCTTTATCAACATAGCCAATTTAGCTTTTAAGCCTAAAGCCACGCCTTTGTTTACTCTACCTAAGGCCTGAACAGCTCCAGTTCCTGCAGCATCGAAAGCAGCAGCAGCTTCATCTAAATCTTTGTACATATCAGCTACAATTGTAGCAGTAGGTGTTCTTTTAGCAGACAGTAAAGCATCTACACCTGGCATGGTTCTATAATATGGAATATCACCAAACCAACCCATTAAATGATAGTAACCCCAAGCTCTTAAAACTAGCGCTTCTGCTTTTATTCTATTAAAGGTTGTTACAGGTACGTTTGCCTTACCATTTTCCATACCAGCAATTTGTTGATTGGCTCTTTGAACCAATCTGTACGCTTGATTCCAACAAGTGATAGGCAGTGAATTATTAAAAAGGAAAGGACCCGCATCACCCATTGCAATTTGATCTTCTGCATTACCGCCTCGCTTTATGGCCATGTCAGTAGAAGATTCTACTGCAAAAAGAAGTGGTGTATTATTTGGAAACACCCACATTGCAGCGGCATAGGTTCCAATCAAACCTTGCTCCATCTCTGATTGATTGCTCAAAAAAGTAGATGAAGAGGACGCATCCAAAGGTTTACGATCTAAGAATTTTTGACAACCACTAATCGCAACAGCAGAGAGCGAAAGTAGTATAACGATATATTTTTTCATTGTAATGATTTTAATTTTTCAATTAGAAGGTTACATTAATACCTGCAGTATACGTACGCATTAATGGATAGAATTCAGCATTAGCATTGTTTATTTCTGGATCAAATCCTTTCCATGCTTTAGATATTGTTAACAAATTAGATCCGCTAACAAATACACGCAACGCACTAATTTTTGCTTTATCCAACCACTGTTTTTTCACGGTATATCCTAAATTCACATTCTTAATTCTGAAATAAGCAGCACTTCTTAACCACTGAGAAGCTAATAAAAAGTTGTTACCGCCAGAACCAGAAGGAAGCAGTCTTGGAAAATCTGCATTTTGATTATCAGGTCTCCAATAATTTTTATGTATATCTAATAACGAAGCAGCAAAATCACCACTTGCAAATGGAACAGCTCCTGTTCCACTCAAATAGTTATTACGCTGTCCTACACCCTGACCAAAAATGTTTAGATCAAAATTGGCATAGGTTAAATTTACATTAATGCTGTACTCATATCTTGGAAACGCATTACCAATAAAGGTACGATCGTTGGCATCAATTTTTCCATCACCATTAACATCTTTATATTTTACATCACCTGGCTTTGGACCAACTGTTGCTGAAGTTGGATTCCAAGGTATTCCAAATTGAACAGGAGAAGATTTGATATCTGTTGAGTCGCTAAAATAACCAGCAGAAACATATCCAAAATAAGAGCCTAAAGCCTGACCAGGTGCTGTTCTAATTCCATCACCAATAAATGGTGTTCCTTCAACTAAGCCCGTTACAGTATTTTTTACATCAGAAATCATTGCTGTAACATCTACACCCAACTTACCAAACTTATTCTTATAGTTTAATGAAAATTCCCAGCCTTTATTTTCCATATTACCAGCATTCACAAATGGATTAGATAATCCACCAGCCGACTGAGGCAATGTTCTTTGCAATAACATATTTTTCAATGTTTTTTCGTAGTAGTCAGCAGTAACTGTAAAATGCTTTGCAAAAGTGATGTCTAAACCAATATTCATTTGCTTAGATGTTTCCCAGCTTAATGATGGATTTGCAAATTGCAATAGTGCAACACCCAGGTTGGTCGTATTAGCAAAATAGGCATTCGTACCATTAGTA
>JBEITL010000048.1:0-8275 GCA_040374915.1 Sediminibacterium sp.
TATCAGCCGTTTTTTTAGTGAATGCTGGTGATTCATTTGCTCAAGGAGATGCAGCTTCTGTAGCGGCCACTGTTTCAAAAATGCAAGCATGGAACAGCACAGTTTGGCAAAACTTTCTTAGTACTTTTAGCAATACGGATGCTGGTACCAATGCGCCACATGTAAAAGCGATGTATGAGTTGGATGCTTATTTGCATGCAGCATCACTTGATAAATCATTAAAAAATAAAGCCGTTACAATTGTTGTTAAAGGGCTATCACAACTTAAAAATATCCAAGAAAAAAATATTTTAGTGCGTTCTTATTTATTAGAGCGACTCGGTTATTTGGGATCCGACAAAGCAGTACATACACTTTCTAATTATATTGAATTGCCTGGTTACACAGACGTGGCAACCATGTCACTCACTACCATCGGTTCAAAAAAATCAATGGCGGCACTTGAAGCTGCACTAGTAAAAGCTTCAGCAGCAACAAAGCCTGCTATTGAGGCGGCCATCAAACACTCCAAAAGTGTTTTACCTTCTATACAGGCAGTTGCATTAACGCCAGCTAAAGCAGTTCATCCCGCACAGCGATTACTCGATTTACAAGACCAAATGGAAATTGCAAAAAGTCCAACGGCTCAAAAAGAAATTATTATTGAAGCCGGAAAAGTAAATAAACTAGGTGCGCTCATGTTTGCTGCTAAATTTTTAGAAACTACGGCGCTACAGTCTGATGCAGCAATTGTTGTATCTAAACTGGCACTTGCTAATCCCGATTTTAAAGGTCCCATGGTAAGACCTGTTTTACAAAGAGCGCTTGCTTTATTGCGCGGTGAGGATAGTGCTATTTTGGCTAGTAAATTGGCGTATCACATAAAGGCCATGCCATACGACTATGGTTTCGAAAATATATTTAACGGGAAAGATTTATCGGGCTGGAAAGGTCTTGTTGCAAATCCTATTGCGCGCTCAAAAATGAGTGCACAACAATTAATGGAAGCGGGGGCAAAAGCGGACGCAACCATAAAATCAGATTGGGTGGTAAAAGATGGCCTACTTGTATTTACGGGCCATGGCGATAATTTATGTACCCAAAAACAGTACGGTGATTTTGAACTTTTTGTTGACTGGAAAATCACCGAAAAAGGCGATGCTGGTATTTACTTACGTGGGACACCACAGGTGCAAATATGGGATACCAGTAGACGTGAAGTAGGCGCGCAAGTTGGTTCTGGCGGACTTTACAACAATCAAAAAAACCAGCGTCATCCATTAGCAGTTGCTGACAATAAAATAGGTAGTTGGAATACGTTTCATATTATTATGCGTGGTGCAGTGGTTACTGTTTATTTAAACGGGATACTCGTAACAGATAAAGTTGTGTTAGAAAATTATTGGGACCGGACTCTTCCTATTTTTATAAAAGAGCAAATTGAGTTACAAGCGCATGGCACTTATGTTGCCTACCGTAATATTTATATTAGAGAGCTTCCTAGCAACTCGCCAACTGTCCTTTCAGACTTTGAAAAGCAACAAGGCTTTAAAATGTTATTTGATGGCACTAACCTCGATAATTGGGTAGGCAATAAAGCAGGATACCTTTTACAAGACGGCGCTATTATGGTGAATCCGAAAAGTGCAGGTGGAGGCAATTTATATACCAAAGAGCAGTATTCCGATTTTGAATACCGTTTTGAATTTCAGTTAACCCCTGGAGCCAATAATGGATTGGGGATCAGAACTCCACTGGAGGGTGATGCAGCCTACGTGGGCATGGAACTTCAAATTTTAGATAATGACGCCGAAATTTATAAGAATTTAAAGCCTTATCAGTACCACGGCTCTATTTATGGGGTTGTGCCGGCTAGAAGGGGCTATTTAAGGCCAATTGGGGAGTGGAATGAAGAAGTTGTTGTTGTAAAAGGCACACGCGTTAAAGTCATTTTAAATGGAGAAACCATTACGGATGCGGATGTCAAGGAGGCTTCTATAAGCGGTACGATGGACCATAACGAGCACCCCGGATTAAAACGAACCACAGGTCATATAGGCTTTTTAGGCCATGGCGACGTGGTTCGATTTAGGAATATTCGGGTGCTTCCTCTATAATTCCCATCCTATTAATCTTAATATTTTATTATGAAAAAAGCGGCGCTTCTGTTATTGATACTAACGTATTCTTTAGTTGGATTTACTCAATCTAGACAAGAGTCTGAAGTGATTTCGACTGTAGAGAAATTACGTCTAGCTATGATAAGTGGGATAAAAGAAGATTTAGAATCTGTTGTACATGATAGCCTAAGCTATGGGCATAGTAATGGAACCATAGAAGGTAAGTATGAATTTGTAGAAAAAATCGTTTCAGGTAAATCGGATTTTGTATCTATTGAATTTTACGGTCAAACCATATCTGTGCAAAAAAACATTGCGTTAGTTAGGCATAGTTTAATTGCAAATATTAACGATGGTGGTAAGCCTAGCGAAATAAAATTGAAAATTTTATTGGTTTTTACAAAGACTGGAAAAGATTGGAAACTTTTAGCACGCCAAGCTGTAAAGCTTATTTAATTTTTGAGACTAAATTGATAAATTATACAGCGTCTGCTACTTTCAAAAGAAACTATGAAGTATTTATTTTTATTATCATTTGCGCTAATCATAAATATGCATCTTGCCTACGCGCAAAGTAAATCTTTGGCTGCTGAGGTAGCAGCAACTGCTATGGCTACTTTATGGAAAGTGCCAGTTGGTGCAGATACTGCTAAGCCAACCAAGTGGACGTATGATCAAAGCTTTGGATTACTTGGCATTGAGCGCTTGTGGATACAAACCGCCAATCCCGCCTATTTTTCTTACCTCCAAAATAGCATCAATTATTTTATTTCCGAAAACGGTGATATCAAATTTCATAAAGTGCAGGATTATGATATTGATAATATTTTATTCGGTAGAATTTTATTGTCACTTTATAATGTAACTGGTCAGGTAAAATATTACAAAGCAGCATCATTATTAAGAGATCAATTAAAAGCACAGTTGAGCAAAAATGCAGGCATACTTTATATGGGTGCGCCTTTTTATGCCGCTTATGCAAAACAATTTCACGAGCCCGAAGCTTTTGATGATATCGCTAATCGATTTATTAGGATGGAACAGCATGCAAGAGATGCTAAAACAGGTTTATATGAAATGGCACTTGTAGATGTGCTTGAAAATTTTCCGGTTGCACATCCAAAGCGTGATACACTGGCATCCATTTTTAAAAGACGTGTAGATGCTATTAAAAAAATACAGGTTTCCGCAAGTGCGATGTTTATTTATGCCAATGCTAAAGCGGTGCGTTTAGGTTTTTTACCTGCTAGTTATTTGGCGGTTTCAAAAAAAGGTTATGAAGCTATTTTAAAACAGTTTATTGATACCAGCAAAGAGGGCTATGCCAATTTGAAAGGAACACTAAGTGGGGACCCCAATGGAGCAGGTGTATTTATACTAGCTGCTACTGAAATGGAGTGGCATGCGGCGCCAAAACTTGGTAAGAATAAAGTTTTTTTGTTGGACGATTATTACAATGCGGAAAAGAAAAAAGACATTAAAGGTGTTGAATATGCCTACCATTATAAGTGGCCTGAAATGTATAACAACGGGTTTTCTTTTTTAGGAAATATAATAACTACTAATGGATTACAAACTAAAACATTGTCGCAAGCACCAACAGCTGGCAATTTAAAAAATGCTTCTATATATATGATTGTAGATGCGGATAATATAGCAGACAATCCTACCCCCAATTACATGAATGATAGAGACGCCCAGGGGATTTATAATTGGGTAAAAGAAGGTGGTGTATTGGTTTTATTTCATAATGATAAACCAAACGCTGATTTTACTGCTATCAATAAATTATCTGATTTATTTGGTATTCATTTTAATGAGGATACTTATAATAAAGTAATTGGCATAAATTATCTGGGCGGAAAAATTGACGTACCTGCTGGGCATCAAATCTTGAAAAATGTTCAAACTATTTATCAAAAAGAAGTTTGTTCCATCACTGTTAAGGCGCCTGCTAAATCAGTACTAACAAAAGGAGATTTGGTTGTTTTTGCAACTGCTAAAATTGGTAAGGGTACTGTTTTTGCAACCGGTGATCCTTGGCTTTACAATGAATACACCGATGGTCGAATGCTTCCGGCGATGTATCAAAATGCTGAGGCAGCAAAAGATTTAGTAAAATGGTTGATATCTCAAATCCCAGGTAAAAAATAATAAATTTTAAAGCAGCATAGTTGGTGCTATGACAAGAATAAATGATGTTAAATAGAAAAATATATACGACCGTTACCAACCAAAATGTAGATGCATTATTTGCGCTACCTGAAAAAGTGTTGCAGTTTGGAACTGGCGTGTTGCTTCGCGGCTTGCCTGATTATTTCATTGATAAAGCAAATAAACAGGGTTTATTTAATGGAAGAATTGTAGTTGTAAAATCTACCGATCAGGGAAACACGGATGCCTATGGTGCGCAAGATGGATTATATACGATACTTGAAAAAGGCATTGAAGATGGTTTGCCCATAGAGCGCACCTCAATTAATGCTTCTATTAGTAGGGTTATTTCTGCAAAATCACAGTGGAATGAAGTATTAATTTGCGCAGCTAGTAAGGATATTCAGGTAATTATTTCAAATACCACCGAAGTTGGTATTACACTTGTTCCCTCGGATGCGACAGCTTCATTTCCCGAATCATTTCCGGGTAAACTGCTGCATTATTTAATGGAACGTTACCATGTTTTTAATGGTACGCAAGATTCAGGATTGGTAATTATTCCAACCGAGCTCATTAGTGATAATGGCATTAAACTAAAACAAATTGTAATAGAATTAGCACGATTAAAAGGGCTTGATGCCTCATTTATAGAGTGGGTAAAAAATGATAATGATTTTTGCAGTTCATTGGTTGATTGTATTGTGCCAGGTAAATTGCCTGTTTCTGAAATAGCAACATTCGAACAAAAAGCAGGCTACGTTGATGCCCTAGCTATTATGTCTGAACCTTACCGCTTGTGGGCGATAGAAACGTCGAGTGAAAAAACGGCTGCAATACTATCTTTTGCAGCCGCAGATGCTAGGGTGATTTTAGCCCCTAGCATTAATAAGTACAAAGAAATTAAATTAAGGCTTTTAAATGCTACGCACTCTTTGTGTTGCGGGGCGGCTTATTTAAGTGGATTTTTAACAGTTAAAGAGGCACTAAATGACAATCAATTTAGGTCATATATCTCTGAAATGTTATTAGGAGAAATTGTACCACTCGTAGCTGATGGCGATATTTCTTTCGAAGAAGCGCGTAGTTTTGCAATGCAGGTGATTGACCGTTTTTCGAACCAGAGTATTGAGCATTTGTGGTTAAACATTTCTGTACAATACACGTCTAAAATGCAAATGAGGGTTGTGCCATTAGTTGAAAAGTATTTACAGCAGAATGGTAGAGTGCCCAAACTTATGTCATTTGGTTTTGCTGGTTTTCTAGTATTTATGAAATCTAGTGAAATGGAGCCTCGAAAATATATGGGAACCTATGCTGGTTCCTTATATGAAATTAAAGACGACAAAGCCGCAGAAATGTCTTCTGCTTGGGCGTCTAAAAATACATTTGTAGCATCGGACGTATTTAACGAGCAGGTATTTGATTATGTGGATGCAATTGAAGCTAGTTCTGTAAAAGATGTTTTGGCGTTGATAGTATAATTAAAATTAGAAAGAGATGGCTAAGTTATTTATGGGTGAAGATTTTTTGTTGCAAACAAAAACAGCGGAGTTATTATATAACGAATACGCTAAACAAATGCCAATTATCGATTACCATTGTCATTTGTCACCACAGCAAATTGCTGAAGATATTAAGTTCGAGAATTTAACCCAGGGATGGTTATACGGCGATCATTACAAGTGGAGAGCGATGCGTACCAGTGGTGTTGATGAATCGTATTGCACGGGCAATAAATCCGATTATGAAAAATTTGAAAAGTGGGCAGCTACTGTTCCTTATACCATGCGTAATCCGCTATATCATTGGACGCATTTGGAGTTAAGAAGATATTTTGGCATCCATGAAATTCTAGATCCAAGTTCTGCAAAGTCTATTTACGAAAATGCAAGTGCGCAAATTCAAACAGATTCTTTTAGTATCAAAAACTTGATTCGTAAAATGAATGTGAAAGTTATTTGTACAACAGATGACCCTATTGATTCATTAGAATACCATAAAACGCTTTCTGAGAGTGGTTTTGAGGTAAAAATCAAGCCTGCTTTTAGACCTGATAAAGCCATGGAAGTTTCTAGTGCTGCTAATTTTGTTGCCTATTTAAAAAAATTAGAATCTGTAACTAATTTATCTATTTCTTCATTTGAAGATTATTTATTTGCACTTCAAAACCGCCACGACTTTTTTGCTTCGATGGGATGCTCTGTGAGTGATCATGGACTAGAAGAGATTTATGTAGAAGATTTTACGGGTCAGGAAATTGAAAGCATATTCGCAAAAGTTTTAGGTGGTAAAGATTTAAATGTATTAGAGCAGCGTAAGTTTAAAAGCTGTATGTTACTTCACTTTGCAGAATGGGATTGGGAAAAAGGATGGGTGCAACAATATCACTTAGGTGCACTGCGTAATAACAATTCACGTATGCTTTCTAAGCTAGGTCCAGATACTGGATGGGATAGTATTGGTGATTTTTCTCAAGCAGCAGCACTTTCTAAATTTTTAAATAAATTGGATAGTGAAGACAAGTTGGCTAAAACAATCATCTATAATTTAAACCCTGCCGATAACGAACTCATGGCTTCTATGATTGGTAATTTTAATGATGGATCGGTAGCTGGTAAAATACAGTTTGGTAGTGGTTGGTGGTTTTTAGACCAAAAAGATGGTATTATAAAACAATTGAATGCATTAAGCAATATGGGTTTAGTGAGTAGGTTTGTGGGTATGCTTACCGATTCGAGAAGTTTTTTATCATTCCCTAGGCACGAATATTTTAGACGCATATTGTGTAATTTATTTGGTGATGAAATTGAAAACGGTGAATTGCCAAACGATACAAAGTGGGTAGGTCAAATTATCCAAGACATTTGCTACAACAATGCCAATGATTATTTTGGGTGGAAAGACAAATAATCTACTTTTTTATTTCATTTCATATTATCTTGTAATTCAAACGGGTAAGTCATTTGTATGAAAAAAGTATTTTGTTTTGGTGAGATTTTGCTTCGTATGTCGCCCGTATTAGACCAGGCCTGGATTAATAATGCTAGTATGCCTGTTCATATTGGTGGCGCAGAACTCAATGTGGCAAAGGCTTTGGCCGGATGGCAACAACCCGTTACTTACATGTCTGCAATGCCAGACAATTATTTGTCCAAAGAAATTACAGCTTCCATTGCCGCTTGCAATATAGGTGTAGATGCCATGCAGTTTTGCGGAGACAGAATGGGTATTTATTTTTTACCACAAGGTGCCGATTTAAAAAATGCAGGTGTTATTTATGACCGTGCACATGCTTCATTTTCAACCGCTTTATTCCCGGGAAAAATAAATTGGGATACTTTACTCGAAGGATCTGATTGGTTTCATTTTAGTGCGATAAGTCCTGCATTAAATGAACAAGCAGCAGCTGTGTGTTTAGATGCATTAAAGGCTGCAAAACGATTGGGTCTTACTATATCTGTCGATTTAAATTACCGTTCTAAACTCTGGAAATATGGCAAACAGCCTGCTCAGGTGATGCCAGAGCTGGTGTCTTATGCAAATGTTATTATGGGGAATATTTGGAGCGCTCGAGATTTGCTCGGAATAGAAGTGCCCAAAGGAGCAGAAACCGCGGTTACCAAAGAGGACTTTGCAGCTTGTGCAAAAGAAACGGCGGCAGTATTGTTTGCGCAAAACCCATCTTGTAAAGTGGTTGCCAATACCTTTAGATTTACACCAGAAGGAGCAGGCGTGCATTATTATGCAACGCTTGATACAAGAGAGGAGCAGGCGGTATCTGTTAGCTTCGAAGCAAATTCGGTGATCGATAAAGTGGGTAGTGGCGACTGTTTTATGGCGGGCCTTATATATGGCATTCATAATGGACATGCGCATCAGGAAACGATAAATTATGCAGCGTCGGCAGCTTTTGGTAAATTGCAAGAGCTCGGTGATAGCACCAAGCAAACAATTGAGCAAATTAAATCAAGGTATTAAATGGAAAGAGAAGCGCTTCTTGTTCATCAAATAAAATCAGA
>JBEITL010000216.1:0-2853 GCA_040374915.1 Sediminibacterium sp.
AATGTCGCTATGGCCTACGTTAGGGCCGTCGTTAGGGCCTTTTAAAGCCGTTTTGTGCATGAGTTTGAATAATAAACTGCCGTTACCTGCACTTGATGTTTGCCAAGTACTTAAAAATCCAATAGGGTATCCGTTTTTATCCTTGTCTGTTTTTTGAATCGTTACAGATACACCAGAAGGAATAAAATAAAACTCGTGTGAAGTGGCTTGCATTAAAACAGTGGCACTTACATCTTTAACAACGCCATTTGCAATATTGTAAATTTTTACAGTTACATTATACTGTTTGTTGTTGTTGATTTTAATAGTGTCTATTCGGGAAGGAGGATTGCCACCGTCGCCATCTGGGTCTTCCATAATAAAGCTTGTAGATGCACCACCCGTTTCTGCAAATACGAGTTCTATTTTATTAATGGCTTCGTGTTCATTTTCGTCATTGGGGTTGCTTACATTTTTGGAGCAGCCAGCCAATAGAATTATGAACGCGGCGCATATGGCACCTAGTTTTATTTGTTTCATAATTTTAATTTAATTCTGAGGTTAATAGATCTACCTGGTTCGTCATTAAAATACCTAAACCTGTTCATATAGTCTCGATAGGTTTGGTTGAGTAAATTAACAACCGTTAATCCTACACTGATTTGCCTTTTCCCAATAGATACATCACTACTAAAATCTACGTTTAGTAAGCTGTATGCATTTGGTGGCGGAATATAATCGAGTATACTTACTGGAATTCTAGTTTGTTGCATGATGTGCATGTAGCGTAATTCAATAGCAGCGTTTTGTAGTAATTTATTGGCAAAAGAATACGTGATATCACCTTCAATTCGGTTGGAAGGCATTTGAATGATCCATTCTTTGGTATCGCTATTTTTTGCCCATAAAAGTGCCGTTTTTGCACCTGCCATAAAAGAGCGGTTTAGTGTTTTGTGTACACTAAAATCGATTCCTCTTAAAACAGCGTTGCTCTGAACATACCTGAAAGTTGGATAAGCACCTCTTAGTGTTAAAGTGGCCGGAACGGATGGTATTAGGTTAATAAAATCAGTAATGAAATTATTATAAATACTAAAATCAAACTGCCAACTACTATCAGATTGATATTTTAACTGCGTAGAAAAGTTTAAGGCTTTTTCACTTCTAAGATTTGCATTACCAATTTCAAAACTTGATGTGCCGTGGTGTAAACCATTTACATAGAGTTCATTTACTTGCGGTGCCCTCCAGGCGTATGCGCCATTAATAAGCCATTTAAAATTTGGCGTTATTTTATAGGTAGCACCCAGGGTTCCAGAAGCATTGCCCCATGTACGGTTGGCAGCAGTAACACTATCCGATTTATTACGGTAGGTTCTTAAGTGTCTGTAATCAAATCTAGCACCTGCGTCAAACATCCAATTGTTTACGTTGTAGTTATGAATACTATACACAGCTATGTTTTGTGTACGAAAATTTGGAATAAAAAAACGACTACCTGCCCAAATATTTTCTTGCAGCATACCCACTATACCAATATTGCTACTTATTTTTTTTGTAGGCGCAGTTTCAAAATTAATATCAGCCATGGTAGTTGAAATGTCTAAATCCAATTCTGGTCGATTGGAGAGCATTGCCCGGTCAAACTCTTTTCTTAGGTTCTTTTGATAAGACACTAAAAGATTGACTTTATTGTTATTGGGCAAATAAAATTGTGATTTAGATTTTACCGTGTAGTGTTGTACGTTTTGTTTGGGCCTTCCAATAGCATAACTAAAAGCATCAATATTTTGGGTAGGCTTGCTAGCATTAATGGCGTTTTGTAAATCACTTAAATTGCCTACATGCGATCCAATAAATATGCCCAGGTCTGTATTAAAACTACTTACAAATAACTCGGTGTTGTATTTTTCTTTTCTAAGTCCTATAGCGCCCGAATAATTGATCTCTTGTAATCCAGTGTTGTGTAGCCAGTAATTTGGTGTTCTCGCATTGCCGCCTTTTTTATAAGTAGCTTGTATACGGTAGCTTAATTCAGGATATTTTACCAGTGATGATTCAATCATACCATTCACAACATATTGTCTGTTGTTAGAAAAATAACCGGTATTAAATTCGGCATTTGTTTGGGCTTGTTTGGGTAAGGCTTTTGGTTCAATTAATACGGCGCCTGCTATTGCATCATTGCCATATTTTAAAGCGCCTGCACCTTTAATAACTGTAAATTTTTCGGCGATAAACGGGTCAATTTCAGGTGCATGATCGCTGCCCCATTGTTGACTCTCAAGCCTAACACCGTTATTAATGAGTAGTACCCGCTGGCTATGCAGCCCATGTATTACGGGCTTAAAAATGGTACTTCCTGTTTGTAAAACAGTAACGCCATTGGCGCGACTTAATACTTCACCCAAACTTTGTCCTCTTGTTGCATCCACTACTTTACTACTAATCACCTCTTTAATTGAATTTACATTGAGGTCTCTTTTGGCATTTACACTTACATTTTCAAGTTCATTAATGGCGTGTGGTAATTTAAAATTCTGAATGATATTTTTTTGAATGGTTAGTTTGTATTTAATGCTGTCACAGCTCATGTGGTTAACCACAATGGTATAACTGCCTTTACACAAATTATAAAAATGGTAATGGCCTTCAATGTCAGTTATAAATTTGATGCCTAGTTCTTTAATTTCAACCACTGCTTTTTCAAGTGGTGCGTTGTTGGATGCGTCCATAACAACACCTGAAAGCACCAAATCACATTTTTGGGCATTCGCTTGAAATATTGTTAGGCATGTCATGATGCACAATGACACAATACATTTGATACAATTCAAAATAATAAATTGAGTACTTAAAAAAGAAAAATTGCTA
>JBEITL010000168.1:0-3827 GCA_040374915.1 Sediminibacterium sp.
TCAACGTCTGCTTTATAAACCATATGTATCACCGAAAATACTTTTGGAATGGTATCCGTTTGTTCGGCAGTGGCTTCGATACTTAATTTTGTAAAAGGGACTTTCATTTTGTTGAGTATTTCAACTACATCGATACCGCTACAGCCGCAAAGTGATGCCAACATTAATTTTTTAGGATTCATGCCTGAATCTAAACTTCCATTTTCGATAGTGGTGTCTAGTCTTATGGTTTGACCCGTTTCTGAAATGGCATCAAACGCCAAATGACTCACCCAATTTGTAGTTACTTTCATTATTATGTGTTTATTGCATGGCTTTTTCATACCTGGCTGCTACAAAATCCCAGTTAACCAGGTTAAACCAAGCGGTAATATAATCGGCTCTTTTATTTTGATATTTTAAATAGTAGGCGTGTTCCCAAACATCTAATCCGAGTAATGGAAATCCTTTAAAACTACTTACGTCCATTAGCGGGTTGTCTTGATTGGCAGTAGAACCAATGGCTAATTTTTTATCAGCGCCAACAACAAGCCAAGCCCATCCACTTCCAAATCTATTTTTTGCTGCGTCTGCAAATTGTGATTTAAATGCGTCCATTGATCCAAAGCTATTGTTAATAGCAGCAGCGAGTGCTCCTGTAGGAGCGACAGCTGGAGCGGCTTTCATGCAGTTCCAAAAAAGTTCGTGGTTGTAATGGCCACCTGCATTGTTGCGCATTTTAGCAGAATAGCTACTTATTTTTTGTAAAATAGTTTCTAGATTGCTATTGGCATTTACGTTTTCGGCGGCAGCTGCGTCTTGTACATTTTTTGCATAACCCGCTGCATGTTTGCTATAATGAATTTCCATGGTAAGTGCATCTATAAACGGCTCAAGTGCAGTATACGCATAAGGTAACGGAAGTTGTGTAAAGGAAGTGCCAACGAGCACTGGAGATATGGTTGGCCCAACATTTGTTGGCAGGGCCGGCGTAAATTTAGTATTTGAAGCAAAAACATTTAAGTGGCTAGCCGAAACTGCGGTAACCATGACTGCTTTAGCAGTTGTTTCTATAAAATTCCGTCTAGAATTTTTGTTTGCATCTTGCACTGACATGGTATTAAAATTTAGTTACCTAAAGTTACTTTAAAACTTGCGGGTATAGGCGCGAATTTTGGTAAACAACCGGTAGTAATACTCCTGGTTAAACAGTTGTGCGTCTGCCATGGCTTTAACCACTAAAAAGATACTGATTGGAAGTAGTATAAAGGTAGAAAGCCACATGCCCATGAGCGGACTGAGCTGCGCCGACTTAACAAACTTTTCTCCAAACGTATTAAAGAGGTGAAAGATGACAAAAAAGATAATGGCAAATACGAGTGGCGTACCAAGTCCTCCTTTTCTAATAATAGAACCTAGTGGCGCGCCAATTAAAAACAGTACTATACATGCCGCAGATAAAGTAAACTTTCGGTGCCACTCAATTTGATGCAGTTGCAGTGAGGTTTGACGCTCATTGTAGTCGAGGGCTAAATAGTTCACATTGTTTTTTATACCTGTAACTTGGTTAGAAGCGTTTTCGATGCACTCGTTTTGAATGGAATCGGGAATGGCTTCATCAAAGTTTTTGTAATTTTTTTTGATACCCGCTTTTGCAGCAGCCGTCATCGTCCATCCGGTATCGGTGGTATAGCGTGCAAAACGAATGTAGGGGTTTACTTCTTTTCTAGTTCTTGCCGTATACATGCTATCCACGTTATCAATAGAATCGATAGCCGTATTAAGTTGTCTTACGCTTAACATTTTTGGATCGTAAAAACTACTGTCTCCACTTTTTTTCAGCTGAAAACTTTTTAAGTCAAATATTTTTTTATAGGTTTTAAATCCAAGTCGGATAAATTCTGTTTTTGGTGTACCTCTTACGCCTCTTTCTTCGTAACGCCATCCATTTTTTAATATAAACTCTAAATATTTTTTATCCTTTGTAACGCGCATTATGCCGCTTTCTGCAAAGAGTACATTGTCTTGTAAGCTATAATTTTTTTCAAATAAAACGATGTCATGAATTACGCTATCGTTTTTTTCTTTTCTACCTAATTTAATAACGTAACCATCCAGCTTATCATAAAAAACACCTTCTTTAATATCGATAGCTGGCTTAGCAACGATGATATCAAATTTGAGGGTCGCTAATTTGAGCTGCGTTACGGGAATAATATTATTGGCAAATAAAAAGGCAAGGCCGCTTAAAAAAACAGTAATCACAACGAGCGGGCGCATAAAGCGAATGAGTGGAATGCCAGCTGCTTTAATAGCGACAAGCTCAAACGATTCTCCTAAATTTCCAAAAGTCATGATGGAAGAAAAGAGAAGCGCCAATGGAAGTGCAATGGGCACCCATGATAATGTTACGAGGCCAATTAAATATAAAAGGGTAGGCAGGTCTAATCCTTTGCCCACTAAATCATCGATGTACAACCAAAAAAATTGCATGGTCAGTACAAACAACGAAATTAGAAAAGCACCAATAAACGGTCCAATGAAAGAGCGAATAATGAGTATGTCTAATTTTTTAATCAAAGCGCTGCAGGATTCTTTTGAAGATAACTTAATATTTGTAGCAGGCGCAGAAAAGATGGAGACCTAGGCACCTAATCTATGAAACAGTTCTTTCACTTGGTACTCCCAAAGTTGACTTTGATCTTTGATTTCATTTTTTTCAGCAAAATCTTTAATGATCAAAACTGTTTGATTTGAAATTTCTGTTTTTTCAATTTTGAATTCGAAATATTCATTTTTTTCAGAATGAAGCCATTGGTACCTTATAAATTTATCTTGTTCCTTTTCAATGACTTGTGCTTTGTCTGGCTCACCACCACCCCAAGAAAAACTAAATTCACCATCCCATTCATCTACTTTGTCGGCGAACCACTCTTGTAAACCGGCCGGCGTCGATAAAAAATCAAATAATATACCTGGAGAGCATCTCACTGGAAATTCTAACGTAAATAATTGCTTCTTACTCATTACTTTCTCTATTTTACTACCCTTGTAGTCACGCAATAATATTAAATAATCTAACCCCGCCAAATGTTTTTTTATACCACTCGTGTAAATCTGCGGCAAATACCTGAATGGTTTAATATATGATTATATAAAACATTGATAATCAATTAATTGAAAGTTTTTTATATTATCCCCATTTTCACAAATACTTGTCAAAAAATGGTTAAAATTAGTTTGATTCCAACCTATATTTGCAGCCCAAGCTATTATTGGCTTGTTTATCAGGGAAAATCAGTCTGTTATGTTTCAAGGTTTATCGGAAAAATTAGAAAGCGCATTTAAGAATTTAAAGGGTGAAGCGCGCATCAATGACCTCAATATTGCCAATACCATTAAGGATATTAGACGTGCACTCATTGATGCTGACGTTAACTTTAAAATTGCCAAAGAATTTACCGAAAAAGTTAGAGACAAAGCCGTTGGTCAAAAAGTAATCAATGCAGTAAGTCCTGGACAATTGATGGTAAAAATTGTGCAAGATGAACTCACCGAATTGATGGGTGGTGAAGCTGTCAATTTTAATGCTGTTGGAAATCCTGCCGTGATTTTAATTGCTGGTTTACAAGGTTCTGGTAAAACAACTTTTACAGGAAAACTCGCCAATCATTTAAAAAATAAATTGGGTAAATCGCCGCTACTTGTTGCTGCGGATGTGTACCGTCCTGCAGCGATTGATCAGCTAGGTGTACTTGCGGGTCAGGTGGGTGTAGAAGTATATTCGGAAGTAGGTAATACGGATCCTGTTGCCATTGCAAAAGCGGCTATTGCACACGCGAAAGCAA
>JBEITL010000182.1:0-3490 GCA_040374915.1 Sediminibacterium sp.
AAACTTTAGTGACCTTAAAGTAGGGGATATTGTTGAAGCCTTTGAAGAAGAGGAAGTAAAACGTACCTTATAAATTTTGTTAAAAGCGATCCCGACCTTGTTGTCGGGATTGCGCTTTTAGTACATTTGAGTAACTATTTACATTTTATGAAAAAAGTATTCTTGTTTGTTGTGATGATTGCTGCGGCGGGTTTGTTTACGAAGCATGCTGCTGCTCAGTCTAAAAAAGTGGTTGCCGATAAAATTATTGGTCAAGTAGGTGATAAAATTATTTTGCGTTCAGATGTTGAAAATGCGCTCCTCGATTTAAAACGTCAGGCGCAGGGTCAAGAAAATGTAATGATTCCTACAGCTTGTCAGATCATGGAAGGACAGCTCATTCAAAAAGCACTTGTGTTACAGGGTGAGAAAGATTCGCTTAAGATAAGTGAAGATGAAATTGATGCAGCACTCGATAATAGAATTAGAGGCGCCATTCAACAATATGGTTCAAAAGATTTACTAGAGGAAATTGCTGGTAAAACGGTGTATCAATTAAAGGAAGATTTTAGAGAAGCATTTAGAGCGCAAAAATTAGCGGAAGAAATGCAAAAGAAAATAGTAGGCACTGTAAAAATTACGCCCAACGAAGTACGCGCTTACTATGCAAAAATTCCTAAAGATAGTTTGCCTTTTTATGAGAGCGAAGTTGAAATTAGTCAAGTAGTTATCGTTCCAAAAGCCAATAAAGATGTTGAGGAATATGTAGCCAAGCAAATGATAGACTACAAAAAGCAAGTAGAGTCTGGCAAACAAAAGTTTGAGCAGTTGGTAAAATTATATTCTGAAGATCCAGGTAGTAAAGACGCTGGTGGACAATATACTTTAAATAGAAATGAAAAAACTTGGGATCCTGCTTTCTTGTCGGCGTCCTTTCGTTTAAAAGAAGGTCAGATTTCTCCTGTTGTAAAATCTAAGTTTGGTTTACATATTATTCAGCTCGTAAGCCGCAGTGGTGACGAAGCCGTGGTAAGACACATATTACGTATCCCTCCTGTTACAGATGATGAAATTAAAGAGGCAACTACAAAAGTGGATTCAATTAAAACTGCACTGCTTGGTGGCACACTTTCATTTAACGAAGCAGTGAGTAAATTTAGTGACGACGAAAATAGTAAGTTTAGTGCAGGTTCAATTGCGGGTCCTAACGGAAGCGTTTTTTTAACGATTGACATGCTCGATAAAGACTTGGTTGTGGCGCTTAAAAGTTTAAAGCCTGGACAGTACAGCGTACCTCAGGTATACACCGATGAGCGTAACAGAAAAGCAGTGCGCCTAATTTATTTAAAGCGTAGAACAGAACCACACCGTGAAAATATGTTGGACGATTATAACCGTATTGCACAACGCGCCATCGAAGAAAAGAAAGGTAATGTGCTAGAAAAATGGTTTAAAGATCATATCCCTACCTATTTTGTATCTATCGACACAGAATATGTTAGCTGTGAAAGCTTAAAAGACTGGAAGCTGGCAGCCGATAAAGCAACTGCAAATAGAAAGTAATTTTTTAAAAGTATTTATATGGCGCCCCACCTGCAAGGTGGGGCGCTTTTGTTTGCGCCTGTGCGTGGGCGACCGTTATGGCGCGCGGAGCGCGCCATAACATCAAAAATTTTATTTTGCAAAATTAGATGTATATACATACATTTGTGTTGTGAAACTAGAAAACGCCCTTTTAAGTACTAAATTTTCTAGTGAAGTTCAAAAGGCTTCGCTTAATGTTTTGTATAGCGCCTGGTGGCTCAAAAGCATTACCAGTAAGGAATTGAAGGATTTTGACCTTACCCACGAACAGTACAATGTGCTTCGAATTTTAAAAGGTAAATATCCCAATCAGTTATGCGTAAAAGATATTGCAAGGCGCATGATTGAAAAAAGTTCCAATGTACCCCGCATCATTGACCGCCTAGAAATTAAAAAATTAGTCAAAAGAACGGTGTCCGAATCAGATAAAAGAGAAACCCTCATTACCATTACCAAAAGTGGCTTGTCTATCCTAGAATCCAGTACCAGTAAGCTTAATAAGCTACACGATTGTATGCAAAACTTAACAGAAAAAGAGGCGCTACAGCTCAATCAGTTACTCGAAAAAATGCGCCAAAAAGAAACCGATTAATTTTTTTTAAACCTATTCATGTATATACATATAAATTAAATCAAGATGAAAACAGAATTACATACAGCTGCAAGTAGAGGTCACGTAAAATTTGATTGGCTCGATACCTACCACTATTTTAGTTTTGGACAATACCACAATCCTGCCCGTGTTCACTTTGGTGCGCTACGCGTTATCAATGACGATCATATCGATGCTGGTATGGGTTTTGGCAAGCATCCACATGATAATATGGAAATTGTAACCATACCATTAGAAGGAGACCTACACCACAACGACTCTACCGGTCGTGATGAAATTATTAGAGCCAACGATGTACAAATTATGAGTGCCGGTTCTGGTATCTACCATAGTGAGTACAATGCCAATAATGATAAGCCTGTTAAACTATTTCAGATTTGGGTTTTTCCAAAAGAAAAAAACATCAAACCCCGTTACGAGCAACTTACATTTAGTGCAGCAGACCGTGTCAATAAATTTCAAACAGTGGTTGCACCTGACAATGACAAAGCTGTTTGGATCAATCAAGACGCGTGGTTTTCACTTGGAGATTTTGATGCCAACCAAACACAGTCTTACAACCTTCATAAATCAGGCGGTGGTGTGTATCTTATTGTTGTGAACGGTCAAGTTAAAATTGGTGAGCAGGAACTAGGTGCACGTGACGCTATTGCGATATCAGATACAGATTCCTTCGAATTTACAGCTACAGCAAAATCTTCATTACTACTGATTGAAGTGCCCATGCAGTGGTAATATTTATTTTATAATTTTTTAAAACACACCTATGAATTACTTAAAACAAGCCACTTCTTTTTTATTAGCTTTTGTATTTGTTGTATTTGGCGCTAATTACTTTTTCAATTTCATGCCTATGCCAGCACCAACTGGAAACGTAAAATCCTTTTTTGATTTGTTTTATCCAACTAAATATTTGTTGGTTGTTAAAACACTTGAGGTAGTGGTTGGCTTATTACTATTTATTAAACCTCTACGTGCATTAGGCCTCTTGTTACTTGCACCAATTGTAGTGAACATTTTATTGTTTGAATTGTTAATTGCACAAGCACCTGGTATTGGTGTATTGCTTTTATTGTTAAATGGTATTGCTATTTATCAGCACAAAGAAAAATACATCGGAATCATTAAATAGCTGCAAAGTAATATGAATATAGAAATCATTTCAGGAAGCCCTCGTTCACAAAGTTTGACGCATAGGGTTGCCGTTTTTTTACAAAAAGAACTCGCTAGTAAATCAAGCCATAACATAGGCCTTATTGATGTGCGTGAATGGAAAATGCCACTTTTAGAAAATGTAATTGGCTCGCCCGATCA
>JBEITL010000161.1:0-3981 GCA_040374915.1 Sediminibacterium sp.
CTCATTTAGGTTGAAAATCTCCACCCGAATAACGTAAATTTGCCCTCCAATAAGAACTACAATACCCTATGCTCGATAAGTTAGAAGCCATAAAAGCACGTTTTGACCAGGTAGGCATTGCCCTTACCAATCCCGAAATTATCAATGACCAAAAACAATTTGGAGCATATAGTAAGGAGTACCGTTCATTAGAAAAAATTGTGCAACCTTACGAAAAATATGTTAGGGTGCTATCGGATTATGCTTTTGCAAAAGAGAGTCAAAATAGCAGTGACGAAGAAATGCGTGAGCTGGCTAAAATGGAACTTCCAGATTTAGAAGTTAAAAAAGAAGAACTAGAAGCGCTATTGACCAAGCTCTTAATTCCTAAAGATCCGCAGGACGATAAAAATGCCATTTTGGAAATTAGAGCAGGAACAGGTGGAGACGAAGCCAGTTTATTTGCTGGTGATTTATTAGGTATGTATTTACGTTACTGTGCTAAAAAAGGTTGGAAAACAGCCGTGGTGAGTGAAAGTGAAGGAACTGTTGGTGGCTACAAAGAAGTGATATTGGAAGTAACCGGCGAAGATGTATATGGTACCCTCAAATTTGAAAGTGGCGTGCACCGCGTGCAAAGGGTTCCTAATACGGAAACACAAGGTCGCGTACATACATCCGCTGCAACGGTTGCAGTAATGCCGGAAGCAGAAGAAGTGGATTTTGAATTGAAAGAGAGTGATGTGAAAATGGAAACCGCAAGAAGTGGTGGTGCGGGTGGACAAAACGTAAACAAAGTAGAAACAAAAGTTTTTTTAACGCATATTCCTACCGGTGTTGTAGTGGTTTGTCAAACAGAAAGATCACAACTTGGTAACCGCGAAAAAGCCATGAATATGCTTCGTACTAAATTATACGAAGAGCAGGTGCGCAAACAAGAAGAAGAAATATCTACAAGGCGTAAAACACTCGTAAGTACCGGCGATAGAAGTGCTAAAATAAGAACCTACAACTGGCCACAGGGCAGGGTTACAGACCACCGCATTGGTTTAACCTCGTATAATTTAGACGCTGTTGTTGGAGGCGAAATTGAAGAATTTATTGAGGCTTTACAAATGGCAGAAAACGCCGAAAAAATGCTTGTGCAATAATTAGTTTTTTGCAATGGATTCTTTTAACTGAACTTCTTTTTCCCAAGCCCAAGCCGTGCGCATCATATCCTCAATAGTGTAATTAATTTTCCAACCAAGTTTGCTAATAGCTTTTTCATTGTTGGCATAAATGGCCACTATATCTCCAGCCCTGCGCGGGCCAATTTCATAATTTAATGTAGTGCCGCTTACTGCTTCAAAAGTAGTGATGGCTTCAAGTACAGAAATACCATTTCCTGTTCCCAAATTAAATACTTCGCAGGCTTCCGCATTTTTATCTGCTAATAAATATTGCAGTGCAAGTGTATGCGCACTGGCAATATCACAAACATGAATATAGTCTCTAATACAGCTTCCATCACGCGTAGGATAGTCATTACCATACACCATCATTTTAGGAAGTTTACCAATGCCCGTTTGTGTAATAGCAGGCACTAAATTTTGTGGTCTGCCAATAGGAAGTTCACCAATCAGAGCAGAAGGATGTGCGCCTACTGGATTAAAATAACGAAGCAGTATAACATTTGCACCACCGGCTGCTGCAATGTTTTGTAGTATTTCTTCACCCATTTGCTTGGTGGCACCATAGGGCGATTCTGCTTTTTTTACTGCTGAAATTTCAGTTACTGGTGATGCATCTGGATTACCATACACCGTGCAAGAAGATGAAAATACAAAATGAGGAATATCAAATTCCTGCACACACTTTAAAATATTGACGAGGGATCCA
Source organism: Sediminibacterium sp. (assembly GCA_040374915.1). Lineage (GTDB taxonomy): Bacteria > Bacteroidota > Bacteroidia > Chitinophagales > Chitinophagaceae > Sediminibacterium. The sequence continues at coordinate 1,861 of JBEITL010000161.1, forward strand.
ATATTGTTTTCGTAATAAAACAAAGGTTCCTCTACCGATTCGCCAACGGCCTTATACGCCGCAAAGTGAATGATACCAGCGATATCAGGGTTCTCTTGGAAAACAGCTAATGTATCATCAAAGTTTTTTAAATCTACTTCGTAATTTTTAATACGCTTGCCTGTAATTTTTTCTATGGCCGCTACTGCATAATTAGAGGATCTAGAAAAGTTATCGATAGAAATCACATCAAAACCATTTGCTAATAAATCTACAATGGTATGTGAACCTATATAACCACAACCACCCGTTACTAATATTTTAGCCATTTGAAATGCGTATTAAGTCTGCAAAATAGGCAGAGATTGGGAATATAGAAAAAGAATTATGCAGTCGTTGCTAGCGTAAAACCAATGGTGGTACCAATTTCTAATTTACTACGCACATGTATGGTTTGGCCATGCGCTTCAATAATATGTTTGCAAATAGCAAGTCCAATTCCTGCACCACCTGCATCTCTACTTCGTCCTTTATCGGTTCTGTAAAAACGTTCAAAAATGCGGGGTAAATGTTCTTCAGCGATACCAATGCCATCGTCGCTAATTTCGATGAGTACATGGTCTTCGTCGGTTTTGTAAACACTTGCTACAATAGATCCGTCTTGCTTTCCATATTTAGAAGCATTCACCACTAAATTGTTAAGCACTTGTCTAATTTTTTCTTTGTCTGCAAATACAGATGTTTGACCTTCCGATCCTTTTTTGAAACTACAAGTGATATTTTGTTTTGCTGCCTTAATTGATAAAGCGTCAAATACTTCTTTGATGATGTCTTGTATAAAAAAGACTTCCTGATTCAGGGGTTGTTCACCCATTTCAAGCTTTGCTATTTCATCTAAGTCTTTAACCAGATTCACCATCCGGTCTACATTTTTAGACGCATTTTTTAAAAAGCGAACGGCCGTTTCCGGATTTTCAAGTGCCCCATCTAATAGGGTATCTACATAACCCTGAATGGCAAAAATGGGTGTTTTAATTTCGTGTGATAGGTTTTGTAAGAATTCTTTGCGGTAGTTTTCGTTGGTTTTAAGTTGTTCGATTTCGGCACTACGCTGTTCGGCCCATTGTACTACTTCATCCCCCACTTCATCGAGTTCTTTTTTTGGTAAAATATATTTGAAATAGGTTTCTTCTCTTTTTGTTGCCTTTGTTTGATAAATAAGCTTGTAAATGAGTTTGATTTTTCGGTTCACGAAAATTTCAAAAATATAACGGATCAGTAAATAAGACGCAACGCCTGTAGTTAAAAAAGTAACCCCAAAATAATACCAGTTATGATATATGAAGCCAATAGTACTAGAAAAACCAAGCGCTAAAATAGCTGCCGCAAAGGCCGCAAGCTGCTGAATGGAAAAGTTTTTCATGCTGCAAATTAAGGTAAATCAAACTTATATCCCACGCCTTTAACGGTGGTAATACAGTCGACCCCTAATTTTTGACGAATTTTTCTGATGTGTACGTCGATTGTTCGATCGCCCACAATCACTTCGTTACCCCAAATTTGCGAGAGTATTTCATTGCGTAAAAAAACGCGTCCTGGTCTAGAAGCCAGTAAATGTAGTAGTTCAAATTCTTTTTTAGCGAGTACTTTTTCGTCTCCGCCAATAGTCACCATAAATTTTATCGTGTCAATGCGCATCGTACCAAACTGCATCACAGAAGAAGCTTCTTTGGTTGATACTCTTCTAAACAAAGCATTGACACGACTTACCAATACTTTTGGAGAAATGGGCTTATTGACATAATCATCTGCACCAATTTCGAGCCCCGTTATTTGTGACGCTTCGTCACTCATGGCTGTTAAAAAAATGATGAGTGTTTCTTTAAAAGCGGTTTGTGCGCGTAATATTTCACAAACTTCGATGCCCGTTTTTTTGGGCATCATAATATCGAGTATCAGTAAATCTGGTTTGATTTTTTTGGCCAGTTCTACGGCCTCATCGCCGTTTTTTGCAGTGTGTACTTCGTAGCCTTCTTTTTGTAAATTATAACCTACTATTTCTAAAATATCGGGTTCGTCGTCGGCAATCAATATTTTTTTAATAGGAGCAGCAGCCATAATGCTTAAATAATTTAGACAAAC
>JBEITL010000162.1:0-3965 GCA_040374915.1 Sediminibacterium sp.
AATGATAGAACCTGGAAAAGAACCGGAAATTTATTTTATTGAGGATGTTTACTTTTAAATCGCTACTAATAACGCTCCATCATTTTTTCAACCATTTTAAAAGTTGCAGGACAGTAGGAAATATTTTGTTTGTGCACGTGCAAATATTCAACAAACTTTTTCTTTTTAAGGTGTGGGAACCCTGCACAATCGGCGGGCCTTACCTCATAAATAGCGCACATGTTGGTACTCAAATTTAAGAACTGACATGGCTGAGAAACGTTTACCCAGTCATTGTCTTTGGCGTCGTATTCGAGCCATTTTTCTTTAAACTCTTTAGGTGTAATGGAAAAATGCGCAGCTATTCGTTTGATATCAGTGGCTGTAAATGTTGGACTCATGCTTTTACAACAATTGGCACAACTTAAACAGTCAACTTCTTTCCAAACTTCAGCATCTATGGCAGGTGCATTTTTATCTAAATCTTTAGGAGGCTTACGACCAATTTTTGATAAGAAACTTTTAAAAGATTTTTCGTGTTTTTTTGCCTTCTGTTTAAACGACTTAAGATTCACCTGCATTTCTTGACTTTACTTTGAATAAATTTGGTGTCGCAATATCGGTTAGCTTACCTTCATTTCCAAATTAACCGGTAAAGACTGCAACTTAAACAAACAACTGATGTGGGAAGCCTACAAAAAAGGATATAAAGCCTACTTACGATTGGAGAAATCTTTAAGTGACCATTCGGTGGAAGCATACCTACATGATGTGACCAAACTAACGCAGTATTTACAAGCAGTGAATCAGGAAAAAAATCCTGCAGCCCTTACCCTCAAAGACTTACAGGCTTTTGTGAAATGGATTGGAGAACTTGGTATGGGCGCTACTACACAGGCCCGAATCATATCCGGTATCAGAAGTTTTTATAAATACTTACTTACTGAGCAGCTTGTTACCATCGATCCTTCTACCCTATTAGAAGCCCCAAAAACCAGACGAAAATTACCGGATACCTTAAGCTTTGAAGAAATAGAACAGCTCATTGGAGCCATCGATTTATCGAGCCCAGAAGGCACCAGAAATAAAGCCATTTTAGAAACCATGTATAGCTGCGGACTACGCGTAAGTGAACTGGTAGGGCTCAAAATTTCCTGCCTCTACCTAGACATTGGCTTTATTAGAGTCATCGGTAAAGGTGATAAAGAAAGACTCGTCCCCATTGGATCCGACGCTATCAAGTGTATTAAAATTTACAAAGACACGGTAAGGTCGCATCAGAACGTTTCAGAAAAAAACCAGGATATTTTGTTTTTAAATAGACGGGGCAATGCACTTAGCCGGGTGATGATCTTTTATATCATCAAAAGCCTAGCGCTTACTGCGGGTATCACAAAAGTGATTTCGCCGCATACCTTTAGACACAGTTTTGCCACTCATTTGGTGGAGGGTGGTGCCGATTTAAGGGCCGTTCAGGAAATGCTAGGCCACGAGAGCATTACCACCACCGAAATTTATACCCACCTCAACCGCGACTTTTTAAGAGATACTTTACAACAGTTTCATCCCGCATTTAAAAAATAGTATTAGGTTTGCTATTCTAAAAACATAAATTTTTATCTATGAAAAAAATACTCTTCATCGTAGCAGCTTTTGTTACAACTTTTGCAAGCGCTCAAATTAAAATGCCACAGGCAAGTACCACGCAAAAAATCAACCAAGATTTTGGCATGGGTGCGATCGAACTTACCTATTCTCGTCCTAACATTAAGGGTCGTAGCGTTTTAAAAGAAAAAAGTGAATTAGCGCCTCTTGGTAGTATGTGGCGCCTTGGTGCAAACGCAGCAACTAAAATTAAATTTACAGACAAAGTAACTATTGGTGGTACCGAGTTAGAAGCCGGCACTTATGTTATTTATGCAATTCCTGGTAAAGATATGTGGGATGTAATTTTTAATAAAGGCGTTAACAACTGGGGAACTGATGGCTACAAAGAAGCTGAAGATGTAGTACACGTAAAAGTAAAAGCAGAAAAAGCTGCAAACTTTGCAGAATCTTTTACCATGCAAATTATCAATGTAGCTGCAGAAACTTGTGAACTTCACATGACATGGGGTAACGTTCAAGTTGCTGTTCCTATTAGCACAAATATCAAAGACCGTGTTCGTGCACAAATAGAAAAAGCTTTAGCTGCAGATAACATTCAGGCTAACACTTACAATACAGCAGCTAATTTTTATTACGAATTTGACAAAGACTACACCAAAGCACTAGTAAACATTACCAAAGCAGTTGAAGCAAGTAAAGATGCATACTGGATGGTTTTATTAAAAGCTAGAATCGAAAAAGCACTTGGCGATAAAGTAAGCGCTAAAGCAAGTGCACAAAAATGTATTGAGATGGCTACTGGCAAAAATGCAGACTATGTAACATTTGCAAATGAACTGATCAAAAGTTTATAATTGTTGTTGGTTGTAAAAACGCAACAATCTAAAAATAAAAAAGGCCCGCCAAATTGGACTCATTCCAACGGCGGGCCTTTTTACATGCCTTCAAATTATTTTTTCTCTGCCATATCAGGAATCGCTTCTACCTTGTAAGCTCCTGCATCTAGCTTGGCTTTTGTTTCAGTAAATGCAACCAATGTTTCCTGGATATCAGCGTCTGTGTGCGCTGCTGTAGGAATTAAGCGGTAAATAATATGTCCTTTAGGAATAACAGGATATACTACAATCGAGCAAAATATTTTATAGTTTTCGCGGAGGTCCATCACCATCGCAGTCGCTTCCTCTACACCACCCTTCATGTACACAGGTGTAACTGGTGTATCTGTTTTTCCAATATCAAAGCCACGCTCTTTTAAACCCGCTTGTAATTTTAATGCATTGCTCCATAACTTTTCTTTAAGCTCTGGCATGGTGCGAAGCATTTCTAAGCGCTTTAAATTACCAATAACAAGTGGCATTGGTAAACTCTTAGCAAATATTTGCGAACGGATATTGTAACGAATAAAATCGATGATGGTTTTATCGCCAGCTAAAAATGCACCAATAGATGCCATTGATTTTGCAAACGTAGAAAAGTATAAATCGATAGCGTCTTGACAACCCTGTGCTTCACCGGCACCTGCACCTGTTTTTCCAAGGGTACCAAAACCATGCGCATCATCTACTAATAATCTAAAATCGTACTTGCCTTTTAATGCAGCGATTTCTTTTAGTTTTCCCTGATCACCAGCCATTCCAAACACACCTTCGGTGATTACTAAAATACCGCCTGCTTTTTGCTTTTCAATAAGCGCAGTAGCACGTTGCATTTGTTTTTCAAAATCTTCAAGGTCGTTGTGCTTGAATACATAACGGTGACCTGGGTGTAAACGAAGTCCGTCAATAATACATGCATGGCTTTCTGCGTCATACACAATTACATCATGTCTTCCACAAATAGCATCAATGGTACTCATGATACCTTGATAACCAAAGTTCATTAATATCGCGTCTTGTTTAAAAACAAACGCAGCTAGTTCACTTTCTAATTGCTCGTGCTGATCAGTGTTACCACTCATCATACGTGCACCCATTGGAGATGCTAAACCGTATGCCGCCGCAGCATCTGCATCTGCTTTTCTCACTGCCGGATGATTGGCTAAACCTAAATAGTTATTCAGGCTCCAAACAACCATGTCTTTGCCTCTAAATTTCATCCTACTTCCTATTTCACCTTCCAACTTAGGGAAAGCAAAGTACCCATGTGCTCTTTCTCTGTGCTGACCTAATGGTCCAGCGTTCTTAAGGAGTTTCTCAAAGATGTCTGCCATATATTATCATTATTTCTTTGGTAATCAATAAAAATTGATGCAAAATTAATCTATTTATGCACTCAATTCGTGTTGGATTTATGCACCATTGTGTACCTTAGTCGCTGAAATATGTTAAAAACGCATTTAAATACCCCATTTCCTATGAAAAAGCACTTGATTTTTAGCC
>JBEITL010000160.1:0-3981 GCA_040374915.1 Sediminibacterium sp.
CGGTAAAGTTGCAGTGGTCCACTCTGTTGTTTTTGCCAGATAAGGTGAGCCAATGATTTTCATCTAAACGTAAGGGGTTATTAAAACTTTGAATGCTAGACGCGGTTATTCTAGAATTGTTGGCTACCTCTTTTCCATGGCTAAATTGCCATACATGATTTTTACCAGCATAACCATCTTTAAAAACAACGCCACTTACTGTAATGTATGTGCCTGTAATATGTAAGTAGCTGTTGCCTGTAAAATGCACGCCACCCGGCACTTGCGCCATAAAAACAATGGGCTGACGTGCAGTTCCCTTGGCGCTAATTATAAGGTTACAATTAGTATAGTTACCACTTTTAATAACAACGGTATCTCCAGCTTTCGCTTGTATGCCACTGCTCACTAATTCTTGCGTAGTGCTTACGCTTAATGTATAGGCCCATACCTGCGAAGTGCTGAGCAACATAAGTATAAAGAATAGTTTTTTCATGGTTTTATTTTTATCGTCTTTTTGATGATGCTCTTATAAAAAGTTTAGGCTTGATAATTATTTCTTGATCAGACATGCCTGCTGCGCCACTCATCATTTCTATATAAGCCCTTGCAGTTGCTTTACCAATTTCAAATGCATACATTTCTACACTTGAAATAGCTGGTGTTACAAGACTTACAATAGGTTCATTGTTAAATCCTACAAGTCCAATGTCGTGCGGCATAGAAAGGCCTTTTTCTTTAATGGCAAGCATGGCACCAATTGCCATACGATCACTAATGGTAAAAATAGCATCCGGTCTATTTTTGGAAGCGAGTAATTCTTTGGTTGCTTCGTATGCGTATTGCTGGTTAAAATCGCAGTGTATGATATGGCCTTTATCTGAACGCAAGCCATGTGTCTTAAGGGTTTGAAGGTACCCTTCCATTCTTTTGTTACTAATATTTAAATTTTCGGGGCCTGCTAAAATGGCTATTTTTTTATAGCCCTGTTCTATCAAGTGTTCGGTGGCTTGAACACCGCCATCTATATTATCGAGTCTAATTTTTGGTGCTGCAATATTGTTTACAATTCTATCAAATAAGACGAGCGGAATTTTTTTGTCTTGTATTTTTTTGATGTGCTCAAAAATTTTAGTTTCACTGGAAACCGATACAATAAATCCGTCTACCAAACTGTCAAGTAATCTTTTTGTGTTTACAATTTCTCTTCCGTAGCTCTCGTCACTTTGACAAACCATTACGGTATAACCTGCTTCTAATGCAACTTCATCAATTCCTTTTACCATGGTAGCAAGTACGTAATCCAAGTTGGGAATAATTACTCCAATGGTGTTTGTTTGTCTGTTGAGTAAACTTAATGCCAATCTGTTGGGTTGATAATCAAGTTTGTCTGATAGTGCTTTTACGGCAGCCTTTGTTTCAGCTTTAACATCGGGTGCGTCTCTTAATGCTCTACTTACCGTCGAAGTTGAAATATTGAGCGCAATGGCGATGTCTTTTATGGTGGTTTGTTTTTCCATAGTGCGGTATAAAAATAAGCGGCAAAAGATACAATTTACGGGAAAAAACCGGCAGCGTTACCGGTAACGTTATCGGAAATTATAATAATATATTATCTAATAAAAAACCATTATCATTAGTAATTATCTAATAATAATGATTAAAATATAGATAAAATAATATCGTCTTGTTGATGCGAACCACTGCAATTGCACTTAATATTACCCAACGATTGACCGCTTTTTAACTGCTTTATGAAAAAGACGATAGTATTTTTTGTGATTTCCTCGGCTGCTATTTTGATGCATACGACTCTCTTTGCACAAAAGCATCCCCTTGCATTTGCAACCGCAAATGATATTGCGCTCGTTAAAAAAAGTATTCCAACCAATCCTTTGCTCAAAGAGTCTTTCGATGAAATCAAAAAATCGGTAGATGCAAATTTGGGAAAAGACATTGATGTACCAGTTCCTAAACACGCGGGGGGTGGATATACGCATGATAAACACAAGGATAATTATACCATCATGTTTAATAGTGGGATGCTATATCAGCTAACCGGCGATGTTAAATATGCAAAACTTGTTAAAGATTTATTTTTCAAATACGCAATATTAAATCCAACCTTAAAAAATCACCCAGAGGCAACAAGTTCTTCTCCTGGTCGAATTTTTTGGCAGGCATTAAACGATGCTAACTGGCTCGTTTATGCGGGTCTTGCTTTTGATTTAATTCATGATTATCTAACTCCCGCCGAAAGGGCTCAAATTACCAATGGGGCATTTAAGCCGGAGGTAGATTATTTTACAAAAGATATTACACCTTGGTTTGATTTGATACACAATCATGCTGTCTGGGCCTGTGCGGGTGTAGGAATCGTTGGCATTGCTACAGACAATGACGATTATGTGCAAATGGCATTGTATGGATCAAAAAAAGATGGTAAAGCTGGCTTAACTGCTCATTTAGATGGGCTATTCTCGCCAGATGGTTATTACAATGAAGGGCCTTATTATACAAGGTATGCAGTGTTGCCTTTTTACTTGTTTGCAAATGCTGTAAATCATTACAAGCCTTCATTAAAAATATTTGAACGCAGAAATAGTATTTTAAAACTGGCATTAGAAGGTGCTTTAGAACAAACCAATTTAGACGGTGGATTTTATAGTTACAATGATGCACTAAAAGAAAAAACATTTGTTTCAAACGAAGTAGTAGTAGCAATTAATATTGCTTGGGATGTATATGGTGCCAATCCCGCTTATTTACCTGTTGCAAAAGCGCAAGGTAGGGTAACACTTAGTAAAGGTGGCTTGGGTGTTAGTGAAGCGCTTTTAAAAAATAAAAATATCGCCCCTTTTTATCCATACAAATCGGTTGTTTTTACCGATGGTGCCAAAGGAGATTTTGGTGGCGTTACCGTGCTTAGAACTGGTAAGGATAAAAATTTAACATCCTTAATATTTAAATACAGTTCGCACGGATTGTCTCACGGACATTACGATAAACTAAATATTAATTTATACGATAACGGCAACGAAATTTTACAAGACTATGGCGCTGCGCGTTTTATAGGAATCGAACAAAAATGGGGTGGCAGGTATTTGCCTGAAACCAAGTCTTATGCACAGCAAACCATTGCACACAATACGGTTACCATAGATGAAATCAGTCATTTTAATGGAGTAGAAGCGCAAAGCGAAAAATACCATCCTATTCCACTATATAATGTAGTTGGGAATTACGCTGTTCAGGCAAGCGCTGCATTAGATACAAATGCCTACAAAGATGTTAAGCTCCACAGAAGTGTTTATTTGATTACGCTACCTGGCACACAAAAGCCGCTCATGGTAGATTTTTTTAGAACCATATCAGATAAGGTTCATCAATATGATCTTCCATTTAATTATGTGGGAAATTTAATTTCTACCAATTTTAAATATGCCACGCATGGTAATTCATTGCAAACACTGGGTTTAAAAAATGGATACCAGCATATTTGGAAAGAAGCTTCTGCAAATGTCAATTCGCCATTAACTCAATTTACTTTTTTAAACAACCAAACATTTTATACCATCTCTGGATTTGTTAAAGATTCTGCAAAATTATTTTTTACAAGAACAGGTGCGAATGATCCTAGTTTTAATTTACGTAGAGAGTCTTCATACATTACACGTACGCGCACTAAAAATATGTTTGCTTTACATGTACTAGAGATACACGGTAATTTTAATGGCATTTCCGAGTTTACGATAAATGCATATGCTCGTGTGTCTTCTGTTTTACCAGTTGTAGATACCGATGATTACAGTGGTGCAGAAGTAGTAATTGATGGCAAACACTTAATGGTATTACAGTCTAATAAAATATTTGATAATAAAAAAATACATCAACTTATCATTAATGGCAAGGCCTATAATTGGGAAGGGCCGTTTGTGGTATACTTAGAAAATAAAAAATTATAAAACAAAATAGATATGTCAGTAGAATTAAATGGAGCGA
>JBEITL010000114.1:0-5131 GCA_040374915.1 Sediminibacterium sp.
GAGCGCAGCATTGTCATGCAAACGGAGGTCTCTTCTGAACCACATGATGGATACTACTGGATTCATATAGTTTGTATAAACTTTTTATATAACACAGTGGTCAGCGAATTGTTGTACTGGGCGTTGTCTATTTGCTTGACCCATTTAATACCATGGATGGCGCTTGTTAAAAACACCTCAGAAGCTTCTAATACATCAGAAACAGATACGGTTGTCTCCTGCACTTCATAGTTGTGTTCACGAAGCGTTTTAATGAGGTGGCGGCGCATAACACCAGCAACAGGACCTTCTGAAATGGCAGGTGTTTTAATGATGCCGTCTTTGATAATAAATACATTAGCGATAGTGGTATCGGCTACGTTATCAAAATGATTTAATAAAATAGCATCGTTTAAATTATTTTCTTTGGCCCAGAGTGCAGCCATTACGTAAGGCAAATAATTATTGGATTTAAGCATCGAAAAAAAGTCGCTGTTTTTTTTTGCCTCCTGATAAATGCCGAGTGTGAGACCGTTTTGGTTAAGCTCTTGCGTCGCTTCTCCTAATTTAAAACTTTGAATGAGGTGGTGCGGGAAATGATTTTCAGGATCATAGAGTCCACCATCACCCCTAAAAATCATGACCCTAACGCGCGCTAATATTTGGTGTCCGTTTTTATGCACCAGGTCTAAAATATTTTTTTCAAGCCACTCCGCGTTCATGTATGAGGGCTTGTTAAATTTTAACGTGGCCATACTAGTAAAGAGCCTTTCGACATGTAGTGGCGCCAATTTAATTTGTCCGTTAACTACCCGAATGGTTTCAAAACAACCATCACCATACCTAAAAGAACGGTTGTTAACCGATAGGTTGGCCTTATCTTGGCGGATCAAATGACCATCTAAAAAAAGAAAATCGGTTGCAGACATCGGATTAATTATAGAATGAAGGTAATTTAGCGGAACGCAAAAAACAAACATGCAAGTAAAAGAAATAGTTGACCATCTCGAAAATATTGCTCCCCTGCATTTACAGGAGGCTTACGACAACTGCGGTTTACTCACCGGAACCAAAAATATGACTTGCACAGGTGTGCTTTGCACCCTAGACGCCACAGAGGCAGTAATACTGGAAGCGGTAGCAAAAGGTTGCAATATGGTAGTAGCGCACCACCCCATCCTATTTAGTGGTCTTAAAAAAATAAACGGTATTAGCTATGTAGAAAAGGCGGTAATTGCTGCCATCAAACATGATATTGCCATTTATGCCATACATACCAACCTCGATAATGTGATTGGTGGGGTGAACGGTAAAATAGCCCAAAAAATAGGGCTTGGTCAGGTTGAGATTTTAGATCCAAAACCAGGTGCCGGACCAGGCATTGGGGCCGGAATTATTGGGCAATTACCAGCACCTGTAACTGAGGCTGATTTTTTACAAAATTTGGCTCATATATTTAAAATTCCTACTATTAAACATAGCCCATTTTTAGGCAAAAAGCTTCAAAAAATTGCAATTTGTGGTGGTTCTGGGGCCTTTTTGACCCAAAAATCGCTAGAAATGGGGGTTGATGCATTTGTCACTTCTGACCTCAAATACCACGATTATTTTGATGCCAACGGACAGCTTTTACTGGCCGATATTGGACACTTTGAGAGCGAACAATACACGGTGGAGCTTTTAGTTGAACTTTTACAACCTAAATTCCTTACCTTTGCCGTCCTTAAATCAGATACAAAAACCAATCCGGTTGGGTATTTCATGTAAGGCAAAGGACTCGGTTCCACAAACATTAAACTCCAAAAGAATCCTATAGTATGGCATCAGTTAAAGATTTCTCTGTAGAAGACAAATTAAAAAACCTTCTTCAACTTCAGAAGATAGATAGTAAGCTAGATGAAATTCAAGTTTTAAAAGGCGAACTTCCAATGGAAGTAAGTGACCTTGAAGACGAGATCACTGGTTTAAATGCACGTCAAACGCGTATCGAAGAAGAAATCAACGGTATTTCTGAATTCATCGAAGGAAAAAAATCGATGGTGAAAGATAGCGAAGCGCTTATTGCTAAATACGAAAAGCAAAGCGAGAACGTAAAAAACAACCGTGAGTTTGAAGCCATCAATAAAGAAATTGAAGACCAACAACTTGAAATCAAATTGTGTGAAAAACACATTAGAGATGCAAACGAAGAATTAACTGAAAAAATCAAGGGATTAGACCTTGCTAAAAAAGCAGTTGCTTCTAAAGAAGGTGTACTTAACCACAAGAAAAGTGAGTTAGAAAAAATCATCGCTGATACTGAAAAAGAAGAAACAGCATTAAATAAAAATAGTGCAGATGCACGTGGCCATATCGACGAGCGTTTGATGTATAGCTACGACCGTATCCGTAACAGCTACCGCAATGGTTTAGCCGTTGTTGCTGTAGACAGAGACGCTTGTGGTGGTTGCTTTAACTCCATCCCGCCTCAACGTCAATCAGAAATTCGTTTACACAAAAAAATCATCGTATGTGAAAACTGCGGTCGTATTTTAGTAGACGCTAACCTAGATACTACAGACAAAAAATAATCCTGAACGGGTATTAATATTTGAGTAAAGGGTAGCTATAACAGCTACCCTTTCTTATTTTTGGTATATTCATACAAGACATGAAACAGCGCAGCGCATATATAGTATTGACGAGGATCCATTTTGGAGATACCGTTTTAGGTCCTGTGCTTTTTAAACGGCTGTTTTTTGAGCGCGCGCTTTTGTGGTTGGTGTTTTTTATGGGTAGCATTTTTGCGAATAATGTTTGCGCGCAAAAAGTGTATGATTTTAATGCCACTTGTGTTCAGGCCTATACTGAAGTAAACAAATTAAAAATTGCACCCGCCACGGTACTTATTGCAAAAGCCAAACAACAAAATCCGCAAAATTTAATTCCGGTTTTACTAGATGCCTACACCGATTTTTATGTGTTGTTTTTACTTGAAAATCCAGCCGATTATAAATTCAGATTTAAAAATTTCGAACGCACTATTGAAGCACTCGAAGAAGGCCCAAAAAACAACCCGCTGTACAACTATTGCCTCAGCAATGTATACATCCACCGCGCCATGGTATCGTTGAAATTTGGGCATTTCTGGGACGCTGGATGGGATATTAGAAGGTCCTTTATGCTTGCCGACGAAAACCACAAGAAATTTCCCGCTTTTACAGGTGATGATTTACTCTACGGTGCACTCCAAGGTATTGTGGGTACGGTGCCAAAGGGCTATCAGTGGCTAACGAATTTATTAGGCATGCGCGGATCGCAAAAAGAAGGCATGAAAATGGTAGCAAATTTTGCAAATGGTACCGACGTATGGGCAAAATTATTTAGTCCCGAATCACATTTTATATATCCGTACCTACTTTTTCATTTACAAAATGAAAAAGATGCAGCACTGGCATTTATCAAAGACAAAAAGCTTGACCTCGTTAACAATCATTTACACGCGTGGACTGCTGCTAACTTAGCGCTCAACCATAAAGCAAGTAGCCAAACAAAAAGTATTATTGAAAACAGAAATAAAAGCGCCGAGTATGTATCCTTACCCTTTTGGGATTTTGAACTGGGCTGCGCAAAACTCTATGCACTTGATTTGGACGGTGCCACGCCGCTATTGACCAAATATACCGAACAATTTAAAGGCAATTTTTACATTAAAGACGCGCTTCAGAAATTGAGCTGGGCAAATTTTTTGAAGGGCGATATGCGCGCCGCCGAGGCGGCGCGCAAGCAAATTTTTTTGCGCGGCGGCACAGACACGGACGCAGACAAACAAGCATTAAAAGAGGCGAAAACGGGTGTTTGGCCTAATCCCCTGCTACTAAAGGCAAGACTATTAACCGATGGCGGTTACACCAAAGAAGCACTTGCTTTATTACAAGGCAAACAACAAGTATTTACAAGTCCACTCGATAAACTAGAATATGTATACCGTATTGGCCGCATTTATGAAGACCTCGGTAAAGACCTAGAAGCTGTTGCCTACTTCAAACAAACCATACAACTAGGCGCCAACCAAACGGCTTATTTTGCTGCAAGGGCTGCGCTACAAGCAGGACAAATACTTGAAAAGCGTGGTCAAAAAAAGGAAGCCATCTCTTTTTACGAGCAGTGTTTAGCCATGGAAGAACATAGCTACAAAAACTCGTTGGACCAGCGCGCCAAAGCGGGTATTGCGCGCTGCAAATAGTTTGTTTTACCTAAATTGCAGCAGATTAGAACTATGCTTACAAAGCTCCACATAAAAAACTATGCGATCATTGATGAAATCGAAATTGATTTCTCTGATAAGCTGAGTATTATTACCGGCGAAACAGGTGCTGGTAAAAGTATTTTAATGGGTGCACTCAGTTTAATTTTAGGAGAGCGCGCCGATAGTAGCAGCCTTGTAAGCAAAGACAAAAAATGTTTTATAGAAGGGTATTTTTCTATCGAAAATAATAAAGCCATTGCTACTTATTTGCAATCACTAGAAGAAGACATGGATATTGACCCTTCGGAACTAGTGCTGCGTAGAGAAATTGCACCAACTGGTAAATCGCGTGCATTTATAAATGATACCCCTGCAAGTTTACAAACGCTGCGTGGTGTGGCGTCGTTACTAGTAGATTTGCACCAACAATTTGATACACTCGAACTGGGTAGTACCGATTTTCAGCGCACCGTAATTGATGCACTTGCAGGCAACGAAAATTTATTACAATCTTTTACAAATAGTTACCAAGCTTATTTATCGGCACAAAAAAAATTAGCAACGCTGCTTGCACAAAAAGAAGCGTTTACCAAAGAAGCCGATTACAATCAGTTTTTACTCGATGAATTTGAAGAGTTACAACTTCAAAATAATGAGCTAGAACTAATGGAGCAGGAGCTTGTGCTTTTAAACAACGCCGAAGGCATTAAAACGGCGCTTGCTGGCACCAGTCATGCCCTGGCTTACGCCGAAACACCGGTGGTTAGCGTGGTTAAGCAAATGCTCCAACAGCTACAACCCTTTACTAGCGTGCATGAGGGGGTTTCGGAACTAATAAACCGTTTACAAGTTACCCATATAGAACTTCAAGATATTGCCTCAGAACTTTCGCGTTTAGAAAATACCATTTCTACCAACGAAGAA
>JBEITL010000226.1:0-2580 GCA_040374915.1 Sediminibacterium sp.
CGTGAATAGCACACTCAAAAATATCATTCGCTTTGCGTTATTTCTGCTACTCCAAATTGTGGTACTTAACGAAGTGCCCCCTGTGCACCGTTTTATCATACCCTATCTCTACTTTTTATACATTCTTTGGTTGCCGTTTTCCATCAACCGTTTTACACTCTTAATTATCGCGTTTTTGTTTGGGCTTTCACTAGACTACTTTACGGGTACCACGGGGCTACATGCCGCTCCCTGCGTGCTTATCGCTTATGTTAGGCCCTATCTTTTAAACCTACTCTTGCCACAAGAAACCATCGAACAAAGCTATGCCGAGCCGGGCGTTAACAGCATGGGCTGGGCACCATACGCGGTTTATGTGGGCGTCCTTACTTTTATACATCACTTTTATTTGGTACTGATCGAATGGCTTCAATTTGGAGACTTTGTATACTTTTTAGGTAAAGTAATTGGGACAACCCTTGTAAGCTTCATGATGATTGTACTTTCTGAACTTCTTTTTTTCAGAAAAGGCAAGTATAGAACCAATGCAGCCTAGGTTTCAATGTCCACAAGTATGCATAAGTTTTTTTTGACAAATTGATGTATTGTTGAGTTTGTTACGTCAAATTTGCAATACATTTTCGTTGAATTATTTTTCTAAGCTCCTATGTCTGCCTTTAATCAAAACCGAAGTAGAATTGTACAACTTATTTTTATAGGCGCCTTTGTTTTAATTACCCTTCAGCTCATCAACCTTCAGGTATTTTCGACAAAATATAAAATGGCAGCAGACAATAATGCCTTTTATAGAAAAGTGATTTACCCAGACAGGGGGATCATTTTTGATAGAAAAAAAAGAGCTATCCTTGAAAATACCATTAGTTATGATTTAGTAGTAATACCTGCAGAATCTAAAGGAACCGATACCCTTGCACTTTGCACCTTACTAAATATTGATACGGCTACGTATAAGAAAAGAATGCGTGATCTTATTTTTAAAAATGGTTCGGTAAAGCCAAGTGTTTTTGAATCCTTACTGACCACCGAAAATTTTGCACGACTCAATGAAAACATGTACCGTTTTCCTGGATTCTCTTTAAGTGAAAGATCCGTGCGTTCCTACCCGTATGATTGCGGCGCAGCACTTCTAGGATATACCGCAGAAGTAGATACTGGCTTTTTACGCAGACATAAAGACGAAGGTTACGAAATGGGTGATTATTTTGGTACTACGGGACTTGAAAATAGTTATGAAAAAGTGTTGATGGGTCAGCGTGGAATTAAGCGTTTTATTAGAGATAATAAAGGTCGAATTCAAGGGCCTTGGGAAAAAGGAGAATTTGACACGCTGGCAATTGCAGGCAAAAATTTATACTCCAGTATAGATGTAGAACTCCAGCAGCTTGGCGAAAAACTCATGCAAAATAAAGTGGGTAGTATTGTAGCGATTGATACTAAAACCGGTGGTATTATATGTATGGTTAGTGCCCCTAGTTATAACCCCAATTATTTAACAGGCAATCAGCGAAAAAAGCACTTGGTTGACATGATGTATTTTGATCCAAGAAAACCATTACTCAATAGGGCCGTTAGCACCACTTACTCTCCGGGTTCTACATTTAAAACGCTGGTTGGTATTATTGCGATGGCAGAAGGCGTGATTGATGATCAATCGACGGTAAGTTGTGGTGGTAGTTATTTGGGGTGTGGAAGAAAAATGGGTTGTCACGCTGTAGGTACCTTTAGTTTAAAACCTGCTATTTCAAAATCTTGTAATAGCTATTTTGCAGTCGCATTCCGAAGAATATTAGACAATGCAAAAATCAATAATAGAGATGTAACACTAGGCCTCTTTAATGAATATGCGTATTCATTTGGGCTTGGAAAAAAATTAGGTGTAGATCTTCCATCTGAAAGAATGGGTAATATCCCTACAGCAAACTATTACCAAAAAATATTTGGAAAAAATTGGCAGGCTTGTAATATTATTTCTAATTCTATTGGACAAGGAGAAATTACAACTACCCTAACGCAACTAGCCAATGTGATGGCCATTATTGCCAACAAAGGATGGTATTATTTACCACACTTGATCGACTCAATAGAGGGTGGTGACGATTATCAAATGCTTGCCCGCTTTAAAGTCAAAAAAAGAACTAAAAATATAGCTGAAAGTATTTTTGAAGAAGTGCATGAAGGTATGCAAGGCACCATGGAATTTGGAACAGGCGCCGCAGCAAAAGTGCCTGGCATAAATGTTTGTGGCAAAACCGGTACTGTAGAAAACGCATATAGAGGCGAGTCTTTAAAAGACCATGCTTTTTTTGGCGCTTTTGCTCCTCGCGAAAATCCACGCATTGCTATCGCTGTTATGTGCGAGAATGCTGGCTTTGGAGCTACATCAGCAGCACCCATAGCAAGTTTACTCATTGAGAAGTATTTAAGGGATTCTATTGCCGAGCCAGATAGAAAAGCAAAAATTGAACAACTGGCAAACATGAATTTAATTCCGCCTCAAATGAGCCGTCTCATGAAAAAAGAAGCACCTATCAAAAAACCTGTTTCTAAAAAGAAGGAGCCAAAAGCATAGCAAAGCAATGA
>JBEITL010000019.1:0-10443 GCA_040374915.1 Sediminibacterium sp.
ACTAGCGTACCAAGGGTATTTTGTGTTGTTGCTGTGACAATCATTACAAGCTTTTACTAAAATAGCATCCACTTCTTTTGACACTGGGTAAAGGGTTGCAATATTTTTTGAATGATCGTCTGATACATTTTTTTCAGGCTTAAACACTTGTAGTACAACTAGAATAACAACAAGTGCAAGGCCTATTTTTTTAGTAAACTCATGGTAGGGTGGTTTTATGAAATTAAAATATTTCCAGTCATTTCTTTTGGTATAGGAAGCTCCATTAAATGTAAAATAGTTGGTGCAATGTCTCCAAGTTTACCTGCTGTAAGGTTCACTTTTAAATCATTGTCTACTAAAAATAAAGGTACTAAATTTAAAGTATGCGCCGTGTTAGGGCTTCCGTCTTCGTTGATCATAAAATCAGCGTTACCATGATCTGCGGTAACAAGTAGGGTGTAGCCGTGTGCAAGACCTGCTGTTACCACTCTATTTACACAGGCATCTACAGTTTCTACCGCTTTAATGGCTGCCTCAAAAACACCGGTATGGCCTACCATATCTGCGTTTGCGTAGTTTAGGCAAATAAAATCGGCAGATTCTGCTTCTATTTCTGGAACCAATAAATCGGTGATGCCAATAGCGCTCATTTCTGGTTGTAAATCATAAGTAGCCACTTTTGGGGAAGCCACCATGATTCTATTTTCTCCTTCAAAAGGTTGTTCTCTGCC
Source organism: Sediminibacterium sp. (assembly GCA_040374915.1). Taxonomy (GTDB): domain Bacteria; phylum Bacteroidota; class Bacteroidia; order Chitinophagales; family Chitinophagaceae; genus Sediminibacterium. The sequence continues at coordinate 714 of JBEITL010000019.1, forward strand.
GCCGCTAAAAAAGAAAGTTACGTGCGGGTATTTTTCGGTTTCGGCAATTCTAATTTGTTTTTTACCATGCGCGGCCAATACTTCTCCAAGTGTATTTTGTAAATTATCATTTTCAAATACAACGTGTACGCCCTTAAATGTTTGGTCGTACTGTGTCATGGTGGTGTAATGTAGCTGTAAAGGCTGCATGTTGTATTCAGGAAATGCTTGTTGCGTTAGCACTTCTGTAATTTCTCTACAACGGTCTGTTCTAAAATTAAAACAGAATACCGCGTCACCTTCTTTGATAGCAGCAACGGGTTCATTATTGTCGTTTACAATAACAGTAGGCAATAAAAACTCGTCGGTGGTATCTGCAGCGTATGCAGCTTCTAAAGCATTGGTAGCACTAGTTGCACGGGGCCCAGCATTATGTACGAGGCAATCATAGGCAAGCTTTACTCTTTCCCATCTTTTATCACGGTCCATGGCGTAATAACGGCCACTAATGGTCGCAATTTTCCCTACGCTATGTTGTAAATGCTTTGTAAGTGTGGTGATAAAACCTAGTCCACTTTTAGGGTCCGTGTCTCTACCATCAGTAAATGCATGAATGTATACTTCGGAAAGTCCATTTGCTTTGCAGTAATCGCAAATAGCGGTTAAGTGATTGATATGCGCATGTACACCACCATCACTAACAAGCCCCATTAAGTGCAGTGGCTTGTTGTTTGTTTTAGCATAGCTAACAACTTCCAAAAAAGTTTTATTGCTTGCAAGCTCGCCGGTTTTAATGGCAACATTAATGCGTTGAAGTTCTTGATATACAATACGACCTGCACCAATATTTAAGTGACCCACTTCTGAATTACCCATTTGACCTTCTGGTAGGCCCACATCTTCGCCACATGTAACAAGTGTGCTATGTGAATATTTGGTATAGAGGCTACTAACAAAAGGTGTTTTTGATTGTTGGATGGCATCAGACATTTTTTTAGTGCCAAGTCCCCATCCGTCCATAATGACGAGAATTACTTTACGCTTCATACTACAAATTTACAACCTTTATTTTTGAGGCAAAACCTCAATTTTAAAGGGTTTAGGCTTATTAATTGCTGCATCTTAGTTATTTTTGGGTGAGTCAATCAAAACCAGACCATGAAAAAGCATTTATTAGGCCTTTTGTTCCCGCTTCTGCTGTTATCGACAGCGTTTGAAGGGCCTTTTCAAGGTGATGCAGATCAGGTTATTGCGGCTTTAAAATCTGGTAATGCTTCAGAAATTGCAAAACATTTTGCTGTGGTTGTAGATATTAAATTTTTGAATGCACCCGAAGATAAAATTGTAGCAACCGAAAAAGCGGCCGACAAACTCTCTGCTTTTTATTCCGAATACCAGGTTAAAGGATTTGAACGCACTGCGCAAAGAGAAATTGGTAACACGATGTATTTGACGGGAAAAATTTCAGGCGCCACAAAAAATTATAATATTACGCTCATGCTCATGAAAAAAAATGGAGCGCCTTATCATATTGTAACCCTTCGTGTTAATTAATTGACCATTTTATTTTGATGAGTAAAAAAAATAAATCAGACGCAAGAGGATTCATTTATAGTACAGATCCAAATTTCAGCTTTGAGCCAGCGCAGGATGAAATATTGGAAACTTTGCCCCCTGCAAAACAACCGCTTCGCATTAGACTCGACACCAAACATCGGGCTGGTAAGGCTGTCACACTAATTACAGGATTTATTGGCACAAGCGATGACGCAGAAAAATTAGGCAAACAATTAAAAAATTTTTGTGGCACAGGTGGTTCTGTAAAAGATGCTGACATTATTATACAAGGCGATCAGCGCGATAAAGTGTTACAGTGGTTACTAAAAAATAGCTATAGCGCTACCAAAAAAATCTAATCATTATAATTTTAGTAGTCTATCTCTAATTTTAATTTTTCTTTCAATTCTTTTAGTAACGGATACTGCTCGCTGATACGTTCAAATTTTTGTTTACTATTTAAGCGCATGTGAATAGGTACGTCTTCTTTTTCTGTGGCGTCAACTATCACACTAAATTTTATAGACCTATTATTGAACGTTGCAAATATTTGATCAATGAGCATCATACGCTCCTGTTCTACAAATTTTTGAGCCGTTAAACCAGGTACACGAACGGTAAAATGAATATCGTTTTCTATTTCAAGCACTGCCATTTTAAATGTGCCAGATGAGGAGTGCTTTTGTTGTGCTTCAAGTGTTGCTCCATAAGCGTCCCAGCAAGCCCTTAGTTTATCGATACTTAAAGATTCTGCTTCTTTAACCTCTTCGATAGCATATTGATCACCATATTTTTCCCTTAAGGCAGTTAATAGGTTCTTTTTTGGACCCGAAGCTTGCGCCGTGCTATTTGCTGGCGTTGAAGTTGTCACCATTTTTGTAGGTGGCGCTGCTGGTGTAGCAGGGGGCATTGGCGTTTGTGCGGTAGGGGATACTTGCGTTTGCATCACAGCCTGTGCAGCAATGCCTGCAGCTATACCCGTGTCTATAGATAAACTTGGGTTGTTAGCAGTTATATGATTTGGAGGAGTAACAACTTGTATTGAAGGAATACTTCTTGTTTTGATTGCTACTGGTCCGTCAATCCGTTTTTTTTTTACAATGGAACCGTTTTCTGAGGCAAGCTCTATTGCTTCTTGTAAAAAATTAAGTTTAATAAGCGTGAGTTCTACGTGTAATCTTTTGTTACGCGCCATTTTATAATTGATCTCTGCTTCATTTAAAATATTAAGCGCACTCACTAAATAAGACATACCCATAGCAGCCGCCGAAGCAATATATTTATCCTGCATACCTTCTACCACTTCTAGTAAAGGGGCCGATTTAGGATCTTTGCATACTAAAATATTACGAATGAATTCTGCAAAACCATTGAGTACCATATCACCTTCAAAACCCTTTCTATTGATTTCGTCATAAAGTATCATCGATGCCGCCAAATCTTTGGCCTGCATGCTTTCTAGCATTTTAAAAAAGCAGTCTTCGTCTAAAATATTTAAATGCTCAAGTGTATTTTGATAGGTTAAGCTGCCACCCGTAAAACTGACAATTTTATCAAGTATACTAAGTGAATCTCGCATGCAGCCTTCACTTTTTTGCGCAATCACTTGCAGTGCTGCACGCTCGGCTTTAATCGATTCTTTACCTGCAATTTCTTCTAGGTGTTCTACAGTGTCGTTGTTGGTGATTCTTTTAAAATCAAATATTTGGCAACGACTTAATATCGTAGGAAGTATTTTATGTTTTTCGGTGGTCGCTAAAATAAAAATCGCATAAGAAGGAGGTTCTTCTAATGTTTTTAAAAATGCATTAAAGGCACTAGCGCTGAGCATGTGTACCTCATCCACAATATATACTTTGTATTTACCAGCCTGCGGTGCAAATCTTACCTGTTCTACAAGGGATCGGATATCATCCACCGAGTTGTTACTCGCCGCATCCAGTTCATGAATATTTAATGAAGTGCCCGCATCAAAAGATACACAACTATTACAGGTATTACAAGCTTCGCCATCTGGTGTAGGGCTTGTGCAATTAATGGTTTTGGCTAAAATTCTGGCACATGTTGTTTTACCAACGCCTCTTGGTCCACAAAACAAAAATGCATGTGCGAGTTGATTGTTTTTGATGGCGTTTTTTAGGGTTGTCGTAATATGCGATTGCCCAACAACAGTATTAAAGTTTTGGGGTCTGTACTTACGGGCCGAAACAACAAAATGATTTTCCATAACAGGGTTGCAATATAAGCACAACGGTAGGCTTCCCCTTATCTAAACCCCACCTTTTTTGCACATGGGTATAATTTTAGCCATATACCATTTCTGGGTGACGCTCAAAGGGCTTTGCGGCATCAAAAAGACACCTGAAAGTGACCATTCTACGGCTAGGTGTTGCACCTAAACTTTTATAAATATTGAGCATTTTTGGGTTCCAATCTCCAGCCCAGCCCATTTCGTAGCGGTCATACCAATCTTTGTTTTTAATGAGTAGTGAGCATTCCTGAATCATGAAGCTGTCAATACCTAGTGATTGATATTTAGGAACAATTCCAAAAGCGAGTCCGGTTAATTGTTTGTTTTTGCCCGTTTTTGTCATGTACAATAAACGAAGTTTTTCGAACCAACCCAGTTTACCATTAAAGTGTTTGAAATACTGATTGAGGTCCGGAATGTTAATGAACATACCAATGGGCTCTGCTTTATAATACGCAAACCATACAAGACGTTCATCCATAATAGGTTTCATGGTTTTAAACAGCTTGATCACTTGTTCTTTGGTAACTTCTTTGGCTTCACCATGTTGCGCCCATGCGGCGTTGTAAACCGTTGCAAAATCACCTGCATATTTTTCAAGCTCACTTAATTTAACGTGCTTGGCAACATAATCTGGCTTGGCTGCAAAGCGTGCGTGTCTCTCAGGAAATCTTGCTGGCAGGTCTCCTTTAACGCTCGTCGCATAATAGTACTGGTTATAGTAATTTTGAAAACCGTAGTTTGTAAATAAGGTTTCGTAGTATTCAGGATTATAAGACATGCCATACATAGGCGGCTTATCAAAACCTTCTACCATGAGTCCCCACCACTTGTCTCTGTCTCCAAAATTAATGGGCCCGTCCATGGCTTCCATACCTTTTTGGGTAAGCCATGCTTTAGCGGTATCAAAAAGTAAATTGGCTGCTGGCTGATCATTGATGCAATCAAAAAAACCAACGCCGCCAGTTTTAAAATCGGTTCCTTTATTAATATATTTTGAATTGGTAAATGCTGCGATGCGCCCTACGAGCGAGCCTTCATCTGTTTGAAGTATCCACCTTTTCGCTTCTCCGTATTTGAAATTTTTATTTTTAGCGGTATCAAAAACATCGTTGACCTCATTGTTAAGGGGTCTAATATAATTGGGGTTGCCTGCATTGATAATCGCTTGTACGTCTAAAAAATCTTGTGCAGTTGCCGCGCTTGTTACTTCAATTAAATGCATCTTATTTCTTTGCTTCAAAGTTAAGATTTGGATGTTACAATTGGAGTGCTTCTTTTTTAAAAAGTAGCTGTTCCAATTGAGTGTCATGATTGTAAATGTCTTTTCTAAATTGTAATACCCCATTACTATCTACCCAACTTGTAAAATAGGCTATAAAAACGGGCATTGTTTTTTTAAGGGTCACCCACTTTTCTTTTTGCTGGTGCATAGCGCTGTCTATTTTTATTGCGGTCCAACTAGCATCGTTTCTGAGGAGGTAACCAGCCATTTTACGAGCGTCACCTAGTCTAACACAACCATGGCTTAAACTTCTGTTTTGCTTTGCAAAAAGGTGTTTTCCAGGGGTATCATGTAAATAGATATTGTAGGGGTTGGGAAATAAAAACTTCACAAGACCTAGGGAGTTTGATGTACCAGGTAGTTGTCTAATGGTAGGCAGGTCACCATGCGTGGTGATTTCCATATTTTTTGAAGCTAAATAATTACTATTATTTCTAATCCCAGGTAATATTTCTGCTCTTACAATGCTTGGGGGTACATTCCAATAAGGGCTAAAAACAATGTAGCGCATTCGGTCACTAAATATGATCGTATTTTTTGATGCTGATCCAACAATAACGGGCATTTTGAATTGTATTTTACTACTATCAAAAACAATGAGCTGGAAAGCTGGAATATTTACAACAATATAATTGCTATCCATCATGGCGGGCATCCAACGAAGGCGCTCTAGGTTAATTGCAATTGTATTTGCATATTTTTGGATAGGCGTTCGAATTGCTTGTAATACTATTTTATCAATATAGTTTGTTTTGGGCAGTCCCATTCGTTCTTGAAAACGATGAATAGCATCATCCAGTAAGCCACTATATAGTGATGTTGTATCTGTACTTTTATAATCACCCAGTAATTTTAATTTCTTTTTGATTTGTTTAATTACAGATGCCGTTTCTCCTTTGTTTATTTTAATGTTGGAAGTAGGAATGTTTATGCCCGTGTCAAGTGCTGCAATCGAAGAGAGGCTTACGAAATTTTCGAGTAATTGTTTAAAATTTTGACTACCTGTATTAAATCCTGTTATTGTTGCCGGGTTTAGCCAGTTTTTTAATTGGTTTACCAGCGGCAGTGATATTTTAGGAATACGCCATTTGACTAGTGTTGGGTCTATATCACTTGGCATTAGCCATTTTTCTGCGTATGTAAAAAATGCAAGGCTTAAAGATAAATCAATATCGCTAGCAGCATTATTTTGAGAAAAATTTTGTTTTGTGAGCTGACCAACAAAACTACTATCAATACTATTTGGCGCTAGTTTGTTTGCATGTATGATAAAGTCTTTGGCATGCTGGTTAATTTGATTGTTTTGTATCCAAACATATTCGTGTTGGTTGGACGCGTAAAACTCCTTGATGGCAGCACTGTATTTTTGATTTACTTGGTTTTTAGCAATAAATGAATCGACGGAAGCTGCTGTTATGCTGTCCTGTTTTTGAATACAGTATTCTTTACCCCAACAATTTGTAGTACATATAATACTAATGACTACAATAAATAATTGAAACAATAAGCGACTGCGTTTGCTAGAAAAGATTGCTTTCATGCAGTAATTTGAGTGGTACATTTAATTTTTAAAAACAAGTAAAGCGGCAGCAACCATACCAGCGGTTTCTGTTCTAAGTCTTGTATTGCCAAGGCTTACAGGTAGGTAATTGGCGGCAAGCGCTGCTTCAATTTCTGAAGGCGTAAAATCACCTTCGGGTCCAATCAAAATGCTGCAATCGTTGCTATTGGGTACTTCATTGAGTGCTGTTTTATTGCCATCTTCACAATGTGCAATGAGGCCCTGAGCTACAGGATGTTTTTTAATAAAATCGGCAACAGATAAGGGCTCTGTTAAAATGGGCAACCATGTTTGTTTACTCTGAATGAGTGCTGCAACAAGTACGCCCCTCATGCGTTCCCCTTTGAGACTAGACCGCTCGCTTCGCTCGCAAATTAACGGGACAATTTTTGTCACGCCCATTTCTGTCGCTTTCTCTAAAAACCATTCAAACCGACTTGTATTTTTTAAAAGTCCTATGGCAATGCAAACGTTTTTAGTAGGCGCAGGGGTATGTACTACCAATTCAATTTTTACGACTGTCTTTTTTTTGTCGGGCTCTACAATGCTTGCGGTGTATAGGTTACCAATACCATCTGTGAGGTGTAGGCTTTCGCCGGCGCGCATACGAAGCACTTGAATACAATGTTTTGAAGTCACTTCACTCAATTCAAAGTGCGTGCTTGATTGCTGAATAGTAGGTTCAAAAAAATAGGGCAGTGCCGACATGGTATTTGCTAAAAAATAGAAAATTAAAAAGGCGTTTCGTTGTCAAATCCTTCATCAAAATCACCTTCATTCATCTTGCTTTCTTTTTGAATAAAAAGTTTGGCGTTGTCTTGTCCCGTACCGCCTGATGTGCTTCCAGGTGCTACTGGCTTCCAATTGCTGGCTCCAAAACCTGAACCATCACCATCCCATTCTTCAAATTTTTGAATGTCTAATTTGGCCCTTAGTTTAATGGTTTCTAATTGACCATTTCTATGTTTAGCAATTCTTATATGCGTTTCTCCATGGGTGCTTTCGCCCATGTCGTTACTCATTACTTCGTAATATTCTGGACGGTAAATAAACATAACCATATCCGCGTCTTGTTCAATCGCACCCGATTCACGAAGGTCACTAAGCTGCGGCATTTTACTTTCCTTTCTGGTTTCTACCGCACGACTTAACTGCGATAGTGCAACAATTGGAATGTTCAATTCTTTGGCAAGTGCTTTTAAGCTTCGAGAGATATTTGAAATTTCTTGTTCACGGTTATTGTTTCTATCTCCACTACCGCTCATTAATTGTAGGTAGTCAATAATGATAATACCAACCTTGTGTTTGTTTACAAGCCGTCTAGCCTTGGCTCTAAATTCAAAGATGTTTAAAGCAGCAGTATCATCAATATAGAGCGGTGCGCGCTCTAATTTTTTTAACCCCTTTGCGTGTAATTGTTGGTATTCATAATCTTCTAGTTTACCTCTAGAAATTTTTTCCATTTTAATTTCACTCTCTGCACTTAAAATACGTTGTACGAGCTGTGGCGCACTCATCTCTAATGAGAAAAACCCAACAGGGACAGGCTTTGTAGGGTGTAGCGCTGCGTTTCGTGCTAGATTTAATGCAAAGGCTGTTTTACCCACAGACGGTCTTGCCGCAAGGATAATTAAATCGGTTGGTTGCCATCCAAAAGTGATGCGGTCTAGTGTTGCAAATCCACTTGGTACCCCAGAAATATCTTCCGTTTTAGTACGCAGTTCATCAATACGGTTGATGGTTTTTGCAAGTACTTGACCAATTTCTTCAAAATTCTTTTTTAAATAATTGTTGGTGATATTAAACATTTTTGTTTCACTTTCATCTAGTAAATCAAAAACGTCGGTGCTGTCTTCGTAAGCGTCGCCAATAATTTCACCGCTAATTCTGATGAGTTCTCGCTGAATAAATTTTTGTAAAATAATTCTTGCGTGTGCATCAATATTGGCAGCAGAAACCACCGAGTTGGTTAGCTTGGTTATCTGATAAGGCCCACCTACTAGATCCAATTCGCCTTTCGATTTTAAACCTTCTACTACCGTTAAAATATCGATGGGTACACTGTCATTTTGTAGTTGCTGCATCACTTTAAAAATGATTTGATGCGCTTCTACATAAAAGCATTCAGGTTTAATGATTTCTGAAACCGTATCAAAAGCACTTTTTTCCAGCATGATGGCGCCCAACACGGCTTCTTCGAGTTCTTTTGCCTGCGGAGGCACTTTGCCATAGAGCATGCTGCTCATATCTATAGAAGGCTTTCTAGGTTTGCGGTTGGTATTGGTAATTTTTACGTCCATTTTGAGTTGCTTTAGTCATTTGTTTGTGGTGCTTCCCACAAACAGATCAGAGCGAATATGCACCAAGATTTGCGCTTTTTCAAGTATTTCTTCGCTATTTTTCGTCCACACGGAACTAACCGTTCCACGCAGGTTTTTACTGCGCTATTCACACAATTTACTACTGTTATCCACCAATATCAAAACTTATTCCACTAAAAAAGCTCATTATTAACAAATCTTGTGCAGAAAGAAGTATTGGGTGAATCTCTGTTTTGTTCTCACGAAAGCGTAGCATTTACGGCTATAAAAACTTATTTTTGAGGCCCTTAAACACGTATAAGCAATCATGACCATAAGTTATAACTGGCTATCTGAATACCTGCCCTGGAGCATTGAACCCGAAAAATTGTCTAAAATTTTAACCTCTATTGGTTTAGAAGTTGAAAGTTTAACGTTTTATGAAAATGTAAAAGGAGGACTTGCCGGCTTAACAGTTGGAGAAGTGCTTACTGTTTCGCAGCATCCAAATGCCGATAAATTAAAAATTACCACCGTAAACATTGGTGCCGAAGCCCCACTACAAATTGTATGTGGTGCATCCAATGTTGCAGTAGGACAAAAAGTAATTGTAGCTACTATTGGCACAACCATTTATCCAAGCTCCGGCGATCCTTTAACTATGCGTGTTGCAAAAATTAGAGGCGAAGAAAGTTTTGGAATGATTTGCGCCGAAGATGAAATTGGACTTGGTACCAGTCATGACGGCATTATGGTTTTAGCAGCAGACACTGTTGTTGGAACGCCTGCTGCCACAC
>JBEITL010000088.1:0-5822 GCA_040374915.1 Sediminibacterium sp.
ACTAATTTCACGCGTACAAACAAACATTAGTTAATGGCTAAGATTTTGGTTATTGGTGCAGGGGGTCAATTAGGTACAGAACTCACAAAAGTACTCGCAAATACCTATGGAAATGAGGCTGTTATAGCTACTGATTTTCAGGAATCTGTTAAAAGTAAGTTCGATTACTGCGCTTTTCAAACCCTCAATGTAGTGGATAAGGCGGCGCTTGCTACCATTGTTGAAAAAGAGGGTGTTACGCAGGTATATCATTTAGCCGCTATTTTATCGGCACTTGGCGAAAAAAATCCGGTACATGCTTGGGACTTAAATATGGGTGGCCTACTCAATGTTTTAGAAGTAGCGCGTGAGTTTGCTATTGATAAAGTTTTTTGGCCTAGTTCAATTGCTGTTTTTGGCCCCAACTCTCCCAAAAATGAGACGCCTCAACAGGCATTTAAAGATCCTAACACGGTGTATGGTATTTCTAAATTGGCGGGTGAGCATTGGTGCGAATATTATTTTAATAAATACGGTGTAGATGTAAGAAGCCTCAGGTATCCCGGTTTAATTGGATACAAGTCTTTACCAGGCGGCGGAACCACAGACTATGCTGTAGATATTTATCATAAAGCGACGCTATCTGAAAAGTTTACTTGTTTTTTAAATAAGGACACTTTTTTACCCATGATGTATATGGATGATGCCATTAACGCTACATTACAATTAATGGATGCAGATAAAGAAAGGTTAAGCATTAGAACGAGCTATAATATTTCGGGAATGAATTTTTCTCCAAAAGAAATTTATCAAAGTATATTGGCTTTTTATCCGAATTTTGAAATTGAATACCAGCCTGATTTTAGACAACAAATTGCCGATAGTTGGCCAAACAGTATCGATGATAGTGTTGCTAGAAAAGACTGGAACTGGAAGCCTGCCTACGATTTATCAAGTATGACGGCAACCATTGTAAAAAACTTACCAGAATATTTCAATTACAATACAACAAAATAAATCATGTACGATCAATTTAAACCAGTATTGGTTAAGGAGTTAGAAGGGATTAAAGAAGCTGGACTTTTTAAGAACGAAAGAATAATTACATCACCGCAAGCTGCTGAAATTACAATTGCAGGTGGGAAAGAAGTTTTAAATTTTTGTGCCAATAACTACTTAGGTTTATCGTCTCATCCAAAAGTTATTGAAGCTGCCAAAGCGACTATTGATACACATGGATTTGGTTTATCATCTGTACGATTTATTTGTGGTACACAAGACATTCATAAAATACTAGAACAAAAAATAGCTGAATTTTTAGGTACAGAAGATACGATTTTATATGCCGCAGCATTTGATGCGAATGGTGGTGTATTTGAACCACTGTTTGGTGAAAAGGATGCCATTATATCTGATGCGCTAAATCATGCTTCAATTATTGACGGCGTAAGGCTAACAAAGTCTATGCGCTACCGTTATGAGCATAACTCGATGGAGGATTTAGAAGTAAAGTTAAAAGAAGCTATTGCTGCTGGCGCACAACAAAAAATTATTGTAACAGATGGCGCGTTTTCGATGGATGGCACCATTGCTCAATTAGATAAAATTGTTGAATTGGCTGAAAAATATGAGGCGCTGGTAATGACAGACGAATGTCACTCATCTGGATTTTTAGGGAAAACGGGTAGAGGCGTTCACGAATTAAAAGGTGTGATGGGTAGGGTTGATATCATTACGGGAACGCTTGGTAAAGCCTTAGGTGGTGCATCGGGTGGCTTTACTTCTGGACGCAAAGAAATTATTGAACTACTAAGACAACGCTCTAGACCTTATTTATTTTCAAATACACTAGCCCCATCTATTACAGGTGCTTCTATTGCTGTTTTTGATTTACTATCTCAAACTACAACGCTTAGAGATACATTAGAAGAGAACACCCAATACTTTAGAGAAAAAATTACGGCTGCCGGTTTTGATATAAAACCTGGTACACATCCTATTGTTCCAATTATGTTGTATGATGCGGTGGTGTCTCAAAAAATGGCAGAAAAATTATTAGAAAAAGGTATTTATGTAATTGGCTTTTACTATCCAGTTGTACCAAAAGGGCAAGCAAGAATTAGGGTGCAAATTTCTGCAGCACATACGAGAGCTCACCTAGATCATGCGATTGAAGCATTTATTGAAGTTGGAAAAGAGTTGGGGGTTATAAAGTAATGATTGAATTAGAGCAAAGTAATCCAGCTTTGGCGATATTTTAATTTATTTTTTATAATTTCAGTTGATGAAACCTTTATTTAAAAAAGCAGCAGCTGTTGTATTCATCTGTTTTTGTACTATCAACAGTACGTATAGTCAAGCTACCACAGCACAGGCACCTACTACATCAAATAATGCAAAGTATAGTCAGGACGTAAGTTCTGAAACTGCTATTATCAATGCATTATATGAGGTGATTTCTGGTGAATCGGGAGAGGCTCGGGACTGGGATAGATTTAAAAACTTGTTTGTTAAAGACGGTTTATTGATTCCTACTACTAAATCTGCAACAGGCGTTTTTGGCTACCGAACCATGACACCCAACGATTACATAACCATGTTTAGCACGCGAATCAAAACTGGTTTTTTTGAAAAAGAACTAAAGCATGAACTGGTATCTTATGGTACCATTGCACATGTATTTAGTACTTATGAAACGCGTGAATCTAAAAACGGCCCTATTACCAATAGAGGGATTAATAGTATTCAACTATTTTTTGATCAAAACAGATACTATATCGTTAATGTCTTTTGGTGTGCAGAGAGTATGGGGTTTACGCTACCTGCTGCTCGTTTGCAATAGTTTAATTTTTAATAAAAGGTAATTTGATCACAGAAGGGTATTGTTTTGAATGGTGAATTTTATTCTCCACTACAATGCCTTTTGATTCATCATAGTTATTACCGCCTGTGTTAAGGTTACGATCGAATCTGGGGAAATTACTACTAGATACTTCGATGCGTATTTTATGACCTGGCGCAAAATAGTTACTGGTCACCATCGGTGTTAAATCTACTTTATATACTTTGCCTTTCTCCATAAATACTTCTTTATCGTAACCCTCTCTGTAACGAAGGCGCTGAATGGTTTCATCTAAATTATACGCTTTACCATCAGGATACACATCAATTAATTTAATGGTTACGTCTGTATCAGGTCCTGTGGAAGAAACAAAAAGTGTAGACTCTATAAAGCCTGTAATTTCAACACCCTCTTTTAATTCATCAGAAGTATATACCAAAATATCATTTCTTAATTCCATTTGTGATTGATCAAAGCTGCCGCCTTGAACCGCATTACCCGTACAGCAAACATTACCCCCATATGAACTTACCGGATTCATTGGGTCATAGGTAAATGCGTCAGGCATGTCTTTGTTAGGCACTGTTAGTGTTAATGCGCCATCGCCATTTCGGGTATTGGCTTTACCTGCACTTGATAAATAAAAACTTTTGATGTCGGTATTAGGCAAAGGAAAGCTTTCCGATTGTTGCCATTTATTAGCACCCATTGTGTAGTAACGAACGCGCGGCTGCGTAGTTTTAAAATTATTTTGCGCGCCTTTTAATAGCATATCAAACCAACCCCAAGTTAATTCATCATAGTTTAACCTGGCATCGCCTACACTTCTTTCACCTACAATCGTGTTTTCTGTGGCACGCTTGTACGAGCAGTGTAAAACAGGCGCAATAACTAGGTATTGATTATCGGCTACCGATTTTGATTTTGCTGCATTTCTTACATGATTGAAGAGTGCAATATTAGGCGCTGATGAAACATCGTACCAGCTCACAAACCAGTATGCAGGCACTTCTAATGGCATATTGTCGTGATAAAGTCCACCGTTAAACCAAGCTGGATCGTTGGGTTTTCTTACGGCCATTTTTTCGTAAATGCCATTAGCACCTTGTGCATTTTTGATGATATCTAAAACAGGTAAATGTTTTAATCCTTGTGCCCAATCTACCTTTGGCATTTCAGGCGCCATGTCATAAAATTTTTGAATGCGTTGCAAATCTTTTTGTTGAATACCCGCTGGAAGCCTTGGTGCCATTAGATCGTGCTGGGTACCATATAACCAAGGAGTAAATAACATTTGTTGCGCGCCACCTCTATACCAGTTGCCCTGCTCCATAAATTTACCTACTTTTCCCACGCCTGCTCCAAAACCTTGTGCTACCATCGCTGCTAGGGCTGGATGATTTTGTGAAGCAACAGCCATCTGCCATTCGGCAGTAGAAGAACAACCAATCAATCCAACTTTACCGTTGCTCCATGCTTGCTTGCTCATCCATTCAAGTGCATCATATCCGTCGGTAATGGGCGTACCTAAAATATCCCATTCACCTTCTGAAAAAAATCGTCCACGTTCGTTTTGAACAACATAAACATAACCCCTGCTTACTGCTTGGTAAGCATCTTCTAAAGTGCGTGTCGTCATTTTTCCATCTACCCAAGTATTAAAATTATACGGCGTACGAGAAAAAACAATCGGGTGTTTACCATCTCCCTTTGGGCGGTAAATATCAGTAGCTAAACTAATACCATCACGCATGGGCATCATTACTTTTTGATCAATCACTGCTATCGAATCTAGTTTTCTATAAATGCTAGCGGTGTCTTGTGCAGAAGTAGTGGTTGTAATTGCAGCGCATGCAAATAGACCAATGGCAAGTAGGATTGTTTTATGAAAGCTCATTGTATTCGTTTTTATCCTTAAATATACGATTCTAGTAGTATAAAATTGCTAGATAATTATACTTGGTTAATTTCTTAGTAGGTATATTTACTAAACAAGAAAATAATCATCTATGTGGCAAGAAACAAACAATCAACTTAAATGTAGTTTTAAGTTCAATAATTTTATAGATGCTTTTGCGTTTATGACTAAAGTGGCTTTTGCTGCTGAAAAACTCAACCATCACCCCAATTGGAGTAATGTGTATAATCAAGTGGACATTGTTCTAACTACGCATGATGCTGGTAATATGGTTACCGAAAAAGATTGGCAACTTGCCAAAAAAATTGATGAAATTTATGGTCACTAAAATACTTTGTTATGCCCTTCTCTAAGCTACTCCTAAGTTATATACTCACGTTTGTTGTTTTTTTTATCATTGATATGACCTGGCTCGGATTTATCGCAAAGGATCTATACCGAAAACACCTTGGTGGATTTTTATCGGATCAAGTAAACTGGACAGCTGCCTTTATTTTTTACTTCTTATTTATTGTTGGTGTATTTATATTCACCATTATGCCAGCTGTAGAAAAAAATTCATTAACATCCGCAATAACACTGGGTGCATTATTTGGATTTTTTACTTATGCAACTTATGATTTAACCAATTTGGCAACTTTAAAGGGATGGCCGTTGAGCATTGTATTTATTGATATTATTTGGGGTACTGTTTTAACCGCAATCGTGAGTACAGCTGGTTTTTATATTGTAAAATATTTTCAATAAAATGTTGGCTACCATTTTTCAAATAGGGTTATTTATTTGTTGTTATGCGAGTGTTTGGTTTATCATTTCTTTACGCGTTAAAAGAAATGATATTGCTGATATAGCCTGGGGACTAGGTTTTGTAGCCATAGTATTTTTTCTTTATTTTACCCAAACGCCAACATTACAATCAGTTATTGTTTACATACTTACTATTATTTGGGGTATGCGTTTGGCTATTCATATTGGGTTAAGAAGCAAAGGGAAACCCGAAGATTTCAGGTATAAAAAATGGAGAGAGGAGTGGGGTAAGTATTTTGTGCTTCGATCTTATTTGCAAGTGTATCTTTTACAAGG
>JBEITL010000142.1:0-4544 GCA_040374915.1 Sediminibacterium sp.
CCGCCTCTACCAACACCATCTTGTAATATAAAAGCAATTAAGGCTACAGCGATAATAGTAAAAATGATCCACGTGCCTCTGTCACGAATACTTTGAATAACAGACATAAAAACGAATTATAATAAATAAAATGACCGGCAATTTACCGGAGGGCAAAAATAAGGTATTGCGGCCTTATTTCTATCCACAAACTAAGGGTTAATAAGTAGTATTTTAGGTGGAAAACCGCCTTTTTTTATAAAATTTATGTGAATAGAAGTAGAACAAATAGAGGGGTAAACTGGCTTTTAGGGGTATAAGGCTAAAATAAACTCATTTTACACCCAGTTAATTAACAGTATACAACTAGTGGATACTAAAATATTTATCATTTAATAACCTTGATGCGTAAACTAAATTTTGGTTGATAAATTTAAATAAAGGTCTTAAAAATAGTGTATTAAAATGTGTATTGAGGTGTATAACCGGTTAACACTAAAAATATGAGTATGTGTATAAGAAGGTTATTAAGGTATTAACACCCGTAATAGTAATAGTTTAATTAAATAAAAAGGTATTAAATCTATTATTACGGGATTTATTAACACACATTTTCTTAAAAAAAATTAGATGACAAAAAATCAATTGCATCTTGTAATTTCAATCTTATGAAAATATTAAAATTTGTATTTGCTTTTTTAATCCTGTCTTACACAGCAAAAACGCAACCTACTCAAAAACCGCCATTGCATGGAAAAAATTGGATGGCCATCACTGGTAAACCACTTGCAGCAACGGCTGGTTCTATTATTTTTAATAAAGGCGGAAACGCTGTAGATGCAGCCTGTGCTATGTTAGCAGCCACTTGTACGATGTGGGATGTACTTAGTTGGGGTGGTGAAACACAGGCGTTAATTTACAATCCTAAAACAAAACAAGTTATTGCCATATCCGCCATGGGCGTGGCTCCTACGGGTGCAACACCAGAATTTTTTAAAAATAAAGGGATGAATTATCCGCCCGAATATGGTCCATTAGCAGCAACAACACCTGGTACACCTGGTGGACTTTGTATGATGCTTGCTGAGTATGGAACCATGCGTTTAGAAGATGTTTTAAAACCAGCGATGCAACTTGCTGCAGGGTATCCAATTGATGCACAAACAGCAAATAGTATTGAACGCGGTAAGCAAAGAATTAAAGATTGGCCTTATAGTAAAAATGTTTTATTACCACACTTAGGTGAAAAAAGAGAAGCACCAGAAGCTGGTGAAATATTTATTCAAAAAGATTTACTCGCTACCTTACAAAAATTAGTAGACGCAGAAAAGCAAGCGCTCAAAAAAGGTAAATCTAGAAAGGAAGCGATTTATGCAGCGTATGATCGTTTTTACAAAGGTGATATTGCAGAGGAATTTGTAAGAGGTGCACAGGAGCAAGGTGGTCTTATCACCCTTCAAGATTTAGCCAATTGGAAACCTATTATCGAAACACCTCTACAAATCAATTATAAAGGTATTGATGTTTATAAGCTACAATCATGGACACAGGGTCCTAGTATGCTTCAGGCTTTAAATATTCTAGAAAATTATGACTTAAAATCGATGGGTTATAATTCTCCAGCTTATATCCATACCGTATATCAGGCTATGAATTTAAGTTTTGCAGACCGTGATTTTTACTATGGAGACCCCTTATTTTCTAAGCATATACCTATCAAAGGCTTACTGAGTAAGGATTACGCTAAAAAAAGAGCTTCAGAAATCCCTACTGGTTTTAACAATCCAAATACAGCACCCGGAGATCCTTATCCATTTGAGGGAAAAGAAAATCCTTATTTAAAATTATTACAACAAAGAGCGGCCCTGTATAGTAATGATACAGCTACTAGAAAAACAGGGGTACTACCAAGTCATGATGGTTCTGAAATAGCTAAAAACGACGATATAGCCAATGAATTATATAATGACCGTTTATGGAGAGGAACAACCTCTGTAGAAGCTGCAGACACCAGCGGATGGGTGGTTTCAATTACGCCAAGTGGCGGATGGATTCCTGCGTGTATTGCTGGTAATACGGGGGTTGGCATGAGTCAGCGCATGCAATCTTTTGTTTTAGATTCTATTCAAAATCCATTTAATGTGGTGGCGCCTGGAAAAAGACCACGCGTTACATTAACACCAAGTCTGGCTTTAAAAGATGGAAAACCATTTTTATCTTTTGCGGTGCAGGGTGGTGATACGCAGGATCAAAATTTATTACAGTTTTTTTTAAACATGGTTGAATTTGGAATGACGGTGCAACAAGCGGCAGAAGCAGCAAATATTAATTCCAATCAACTATGGTTATCACTTGGTGGCAATAAAATGGCAGACAGAAAACCAAAGCCAGGTAATTTAACACTGAATACAAATACTCCAGAAAAAGTTAGAACCGAATTAAAAAACATGGGTTACAAATTAAGTTTTGATCCAAGAAGTAGTGGTCCTATCAATGCTATATTTTTTGATTGGAAGCATGGAAGCCTTTGGGGTGGCAGCTCTAACAACGGTGAAGATTATGGAATCGGTTGGTAAATAAAAAATAAAATGAAAAAATTAATTGTTTTAGTTACTGCGTTATTTTTTGTTGTAGGCGTTTTTGCGCAGAAAAAAACACCCTTTGTTTTATACAATAGCAAAGGAAAAAAAGTGAGCTATAAAAAAATGATTCGTGTGTTAGCACAAAACGATGTTGTGCTTTTTGGAGAATACCATAACAACGCTATTGCACACTGGCTTCAATTAAGCGTTACCAAAGATTTATTTGAAAAAAGAAAATTAACACTTGGCGCCGAAATGTTTGAGCGGGACAATCAACAAGCATTAGGTCATTATTTACAAGGAAAAATAAATGCGAAACAACTAGATTCATCGGCGCGTTTATGGAAAAATTATCCAACCGATTATGCACCACTTGTAAATTTTGCTAAAGAAAAAAATATTCCATTTACGGCTACCAATATTCCGCGTAAATATGCATCACTGGTTTCTAAAAAAGGATTTACAGCATTTGATAGTTTAACCGCGCAGGAAAAATCTTGGATGGCACCACTTCCAATGGCATATGATCCTGAACTTCCGGGCTATAAAAACATGGTTGCGATGATGGGTGGTCATGGCGGCGAAAATCTACCAAAAGCACAAGCCAGCAAAGACGCAACAATGGCGCATTTTATACTAGCCACGCAGCTTCCTGGTAGCCTATTTATACATTATAATGGTTCTTATCACTCCGAAAACTACGAGGGTATTGGATGGTATTTAGCAAAATCAAACCCCTTACTAAAAATAAAGACCATTACAACCGTTAGCCAAAAAAACATACAAAAACTTGAAGCGGAGAACCAAAATAAGGCACATTATATTATTTGCGTAGATTACGACATGACCAATACGTACTGATAATCAATACATTAGATTCATCTAGATAAAATGCGCATAAATACAGGGAGGCTTTTCAAAAACCTTGTTTTACATTTAATCATCGGTAACAAAATAAGCCCCGCTAAACCCATTAGCTAAAAAATACTAAAAAAATTAGTTTAATTAACAAAGGGTACTTATCTTTGTTATCTATTAGCACGTAACAAGTAAAAACAACCATATGAGTAACACTGAAAAATTAAAGGCGCTAAAATTAACAATCGACAAAATAGATAAAGACTATGGCAAGGGTTCTGTCATGATGATGAACGAACGTAGCCAAGAACCCATGGAAGTGATTTCAACAGGTTCTATAGGGCTTGATAGTGCACTTGGAATAGGTGGTTTACCAAAAGGGAGAATTATTGAAATATATGGCCCAGAATCTTCTGGTAAAACAACGGTTGCTATTCATGTAATCGCAGAGGCGCAAAAAAAGGGCGGCATGTGTGCAATCATCGATGCCGAGCATGCTTTTGATAGTGCGTATGCTAAAAAATTAGGCGTAGACGTAGATAGTTTACTTGTTTCTCAACCAGATTATGGTGAGCAAGCATTAGAAATTGCTGATCGTTTAATTTTATCAGGTGCATTAGATGTAGTGGTAATTGACTCGGTAGCAGCACTTGTACCAAAAAGTGAATTAGAAGGTGAAATGGGTGATTCTAAAATGGGATTGCATGCAAGACTAATGAGCCAAGCGCTTCGTAAGCTTACAGCAACTATTAATAAAACAGGAACGGTTTGTATTTTCATTAACCAATTACGTGAAAAAATTGGTGTCATGTTTGGTAACCCCGAAACAACAACCGGCGGTAACGCTTTAAAATTCTATGCTTCTGTACGTTTAGACATCAGAAGAATGACGCAAATTAAAGATGGTGATGCCGCAATTGGTAACCATGTAAAAGTTAAGGTTGTAAAAAACAAAGTAGCACCACCATTTAGAGCTGCAGAATTTGACATCATTTTTGGTGAAGGTATTAGCAAACTAGGCGAAATCATTGATATGGGCGTAGAGCTTGGTATTGTTCAAAAAAGCGGAAGCTGGTTTAGCTATGACACCAATAAACTTGGCCAAGGTAGAGAGTCTGTAAAAAC
>JBEITL010000005.1:0-17809 GCA_040374915.1 Sediminibacterium sp.
AGAAAATTAACGAATCCTACTATTAGGTCGCTGAATGTTTTAAAATCGGATTTGGTAGCAGGAGTTACCATTAATGAAATTACAACCTCGGCAAAACGAATCAAAGAAATAATTGCAGCACATAACCCTGTTCTAGAAAGCATGGAAGGTGCAGCGCTCCATTATGTGGGCAGTCTCACCAAAACGCCATTTATTCAAATAAGGGCTGTGTCAAATTATGTGGGGGAAAGAAATAAAGCAAAATGGAAACTCAAAGAATCGGTTGAGCAGTTAGAAGCTTATGTAATTACCTATTTAGCTGCATTAGAAAATAGTTTAAATAAATAGTGTCATGAAGTTTAGTCTTGGTTTTTCTCCCTGCCCAAACGATACTTTTATTTTTGACGCACTCGTTAATAAAAAGATTGACACAGAAGGCTTAGACTTTGAAGTACACCTAGAAGACGTTCAAACCCTTAATAATTTTGCATTAGAAAATAGATTTGATTTTTCTAAAATCAGCTATGGCGTTATGCCACTTTTATTGGAAACACATACGCTATTAAATAGTGGAGGCGCCATGGGTAATGGGGTTGGTCCACTATTAATTTGCAAAGACCCAAACATTACACCTGATGAGGTCAATCATTCACGCATTGCCATTCCGGGCAAAAACACAACTGCCTATTTACTATTTTCTTATGTATATCCAAATGCTAAAAACATATCGTTTTATGTATTTAATGAAATAGAAGCCGCAGTTTTATCTGGTGAGGTAGACGCTGGTGTTATCATTCACGAAAACAGATTTACGTATAAGCAAAAGGGACTTTATAAAATAACAGATTTAGGTGCTGAGTGGGAAACAAAAACAAAAAACCCAATTGCACTTGGTGGCATTGTGGCTAGCAACCGCATACCAAAACCCATCATGCAACAGGTAGACCAACTCATTGCAAAAAGTGTGGCATATGCTTTTAACAAGTACCCTTCTATTAGCGAATATGTATCTTGTCACGCACAAGAAATGAGTGAAGCTGTGATGCGTCAACACATAGATTTATATGTCAATGATTTTAGCACCGATATGGGCGAAACAGGAAAAAATGCGATTGAAACCCTGGTACATATTTATCAGCAAATGAATGCTACGATAAGTCCTACTCAGCCATCTCACTCAACTCCAGCCAGCGTAGTTCCATTTCTTCCAAAGTTTGTGTAACTTTTGTAAGCGAATCTGCAAGTGCTGTTATTTGGTCGTAATTAAGCATCTCATCACTGAGTGCTGCGGTTAATTTCTCTTTTTCTTTTTCGAGGGCAGGCATTTCTTTTTCTAGTTTTTCAAACTCGTGCTTCTCTTTAAAAGTCATTTTCTTTTTTACCGGCACTGGCGCAGCTGGTGCTACTTGTGCAGCAGGCTCAATAGTTGCCGCTTTTGTAGGGCTATTTGATGAATTTGTTTTGGCCGTTTCTTGTTCTTTAAGCCAAATACGGTACTGGGTATAGTTTCCTGGGAAGTCTCTTACAAAACCACCACCTTCAAAAACAAATAAGTGATCGACCAAGCGGTCCATAAAATAACGGTCGTGCGAAACAATCATGACACAACCTTGGTACTCTGTTAAAAAGCTTTCTAGTACCGCAAGCGTTGGAAGGTCTAGGTCATTGGTAGGCTCATCTAGAATTAAAAAATTAGGGTTTCTAAATAAGATGGTTAATAAGTGAAGTCTCTTTTTTTCACCACCACTCAGTGACGACAAATACGTGTACTGCTTATCGGGCGGGAATAAAAACAATTCTAAAAACTGAGCCGCACTTATGCTTCCACCCTTTGCCAAGGGAAAACTTTCAGCAAAAGATTTTACATATTCAATCACCCTAAAATCTTGTTTGACGTCTAGTCCTGTTTGAGAAAAATTACCAAATACAACCGTATCACCTACATTCACTTTACCACTAGTTGGTATTTCGAGCTCTTGAATAATATTTAAGAAGGTAGACTTCCCAATACCATTTTTACCAACCACACCCACTCTTTCACCTTTTGAAAAAGTATAATCAAAGCCTTTTAGAATTTCCAAGTCGCCGTATGATTTATTTACTTTTTTTAATTCTACAATTTTACCCCCAAGCCTACTCATTTTAGCCTCTAATTGCAACTGCGCATCTTCTATTTTTTGCTTGGCCCTCGCTTCTACTTCGTAAAAATTATCTTGACGGCTTTTGCTCTTCGTGGTGCGCGCTTTGGGTTGCTTACGCATCCACTCTAACTCTTTACGGTATTGGTTTCTAGCCTTATCAATGCTAGCCTGCTCGCTATCGATACGCGCTGCCTTTTTTTCCATGTATGACTCATAATCACCTTTGTATACATACATGTTTTCTCTTTCAAGTTCCCAAATTTCATCACACACAGCGTCTAAAAAATAACGGTCGTGGGTTACAAGTAAGAGCGTAATGTTTTCGCCGTTTAAATAATGTTCTAACCACTCAATCATTTCTACATCGAGGTGGTTGGTAGGCTCATCCATCATGAGTAAGGTATGCTGATGCTCAAAACCAATATCGATAAGCGTTTTTGCAAGCGCTACTCTTTTGCGCTGACCACCACTTAATTCATTAACCTTTTTTTGAAGCTGGTGGATATTTAGTTTTCCTAAAATTTGCTTGACTTTAGCTTCAAAATCCCAAGCTCCCAAGTCATCCATTTCCATGATGCTATCTGAAATAAGCATGCCGTCTTGGGCTTCCATGGCCAGTTCATACTTTTGAATGGCTTTTATAATTGGATGATTGGCTTTAAATATGTTTTCTACTATCGTTTTGTCCTCGTCAAAAATCGGGTCTTGTTCAAAAAGAGCCACTGTTACCTCTTTATTGATCCAAAACTTACCACTATCGGGCGTTTCCTGACCCGCCAAAATTTTTAAAAGGGTAGACTTTCCTACCCCATTGCGTGCAATGAGGGCAATTTTGTCACCCTCATTGATATTAAAGGAAATATTGTTGAAAAGCGGGTTGATCCCGTAACTTTTTGTAAGCCCCTCTACTGATACATAATGCATTCCGCAAAGGTAACACTCAAAGGCCTAAGTTTACCCCCAGATTGTTATTTCAGGTTCTCAGATGCCCCTATCTTTGCAACATGAAGCAGTTTAACGTTCCTACTGGCTATAGAAGTAGTCTTATCAGTGCCATCAAACAGTACCGAAAAGATGCGGATAAACTTAAAAAGGATTTTACCCCAACGTTGTTAAAACTTGGGGGTTTAGACATTTATTTAGCCAGACATTTTGGATTTTGCTATGGCGTAGAAAATGCCATTGAAATTGCTTTTAGAACCATCGACGAAAATCCAGGAAAAAGAATTTTCTTATTAAGTGAAATGATACACAACCCGCAAGTAAATGAAGATTTACTCGCAAGAGGGGTACAGTTTTTACAAGACACAAATGGTAAAACTTTAATTCCACTCGATACATTAACAAAGGAAGACATTGTTATAATCCCTGCATTTGGGACAACGCTAGATATGGAAGCTACGCTTGCAGCAAAAGGGATTTCAACAGAAAAATACAATACCACTTGCCCATTTGTAGAAAAGGTTTGGAATAGAAGCGAACAGATTGCACAAAAAGGATACAGTATTGTGGTTCATGGCAAACCCAAGCACGAAGAAACCAGGGCTACATTTTCTCATGCCTCTTATCACACACCAACAGTTGTGGTAAATGATATGGAAGAAACAATTGCGCTAGCAAAATATATTACTGGCGAAAAAGAGGCTGAAGCATTTTACAAAGAATTTGAAGGACGTTACTCCCCTAATTTTGACATCCATAAAGATTTAGAAAAAGTTGGCGTGGTCAATCAAACTACCCAACTCGCATCAGATACACAGGTTATATCTGAGTATTTAAAAGCAACCATTAAAGCGCATTATCAACTAACGGATGATACCATTGCAACGCGCTTTGCGGATACAAGAGATACGCTTTGCTATGCAACAAGTGACAATCAAACAGCTGTTAAAGGGATGCTTGATACCGAGGCCAATTTGGCTATTGTGATTGGGGGTTATAATAGCAGCAACTCGTCTCACTTAGTTGAACTCTGCGAACAAAAACTACCTACTTATTTTATTGATAGTCCCGATAGGCTATTATCAAAAACAACTATAGAACATAGAAACTGGAATACCAAAGAACTACATACCCTTCAAAATTATTTACCCGAACAAAACGAGATTAAAATACTCATCACGAGTGGCGCTAGTTGTCCGGACGCTGTTGTAGAAGCTGTGATACAAAAAATTGCTGGCTTTTACAATGTACAAGATCAGGTTGATTTTGCAAATGTTGTCAAAAATGAATAGCACTATTATTCGCTACTGTTTTTTAGTTTCATAAGTAAGGTATAAGCATTTGCTACCACTATTTTTTGAGCGGCAGAAATACCAGAAATAATTTCAACCATGCCCTTACTTTCCATACCCGTAACTATAGGCACCATAATAAAAGTAGCTGAGGCAGTTTCAACAAATACATAGGATTTATTTTGCCACTTTACAATAGATGCTGAAGGAAGCACCTGAACCTGTGCATTGTTTAATTCAATTTCGGCATTCACAAATGTACCTGGAAATAAACCAGTATTTGTGCTAATAAGATCACAATGAACTTCTGTGGTTCGCTCGCTCTCTATGTTGGGCGTAATTACATGTACTTCCGCATCATAGAATTTACTAGGCTTATTATTTACAGTAAACTTTACTTTATTTCCTTTTTTAATATCAGTAGCATCGTTTTCAAAAACAATAAGTCGTGCATGTAAATCGGATGGATCCATAATCTCAAAAAGCACATCGGTTGGAGCTACATATTTTCCTGCATTCACATCCACTTTTGTAACATACCCGCTAATTGGAGATCTAAAAGAAATAGACTTAGAAATATTGTTTTCATTGAGCTGAGTGGGAACAATACCCATCAATTGCAGTTTTTCACTTAAGGATTTTACCAGGTATTTTTGGCTTTCGTATTCTGAAGTAGCTAGTTGAAACTGCCTATCACTAGAAGTTTTACTTGCATTTAAAGCTTTTTGTCTATTGTAATCTGCTTCTAAAAAAACAAGTTTACTTTTTGCAGTTAAATAATCTTGCTGCAAGCTAATATAAGAAGCGTCTTCTAATACTGCTAGCACAGCGCCTTTACTTATTTTTTCGCCAGGAATTAAATTGGCTTTTTTTACATAACCTCCCATTGGTATACTTATAGAAATCATGTTTTGTGGTGGCACATCAATAAAGCCATTTACTTTAATGGTTTTATGCATTTGCATTGAGGCTAAATGTCCAAGGTTTAATTTTGCCAAATCTAACTGTGCTTTTGTAAGGGTCACCGTATTTGCTAGCTGAGCATCCCCCTTCACAACTGCACTTTCTTTTTTATCCTTTGTAGTACAGGCAGTAAGAAATAAAAATGAGGCACAAAAAATAGATATCGTTTTCATATAAATAACTTATAATTATTGGATTGAATTTAATTTTTCTAATTCGAAAGCGGCTTCGTTATAACTCATGACTGCATTGTAATAATCGGCCCTTGTTTGTATAGACTGATTCATAAGCATTACCCAGTCTAAATAGTTAATGTCGCCAGCTGTTAATTTTTGTGTGGCCGTTTGCATAAGTAACCTAGCCCCAGGCAAGCCTTTTTTATGGTAACCATCGAGTACCCTTTTATATTGAATAAAAAGCGCAGTGGCCCGCTGTATTTTTTGTTCTACTTCTTGTTTTACGGCCGTTTCTTCCAATTTCTTTTGCTTCACCAAAATTGAACCAGCATTAATTCTTGCCTTTTGTGCCGCCGAAAAAATGGGCACCATCAAGCCAACATTGACCGTACCAAACCTATCCGATGGACCGAAGTATTTATCGGCAGATTGAGAAATGGCTTGCCAGCCATTAATTGTCATCGAGCTATATCCCATTAAAAAAGAAGGATTTAGTTTACTCTTTTCTACTGCCACCAGCTTTTCTGATAAATCAATTTGCTGCCGCTGTAATTGCACCAACGGGGTAGACTCAATCATTGCAATATTGGACAACACAATGGCATCATACACGAAATTGCTGCTATAAGGCTGCAACTTACTAGAAGCATTTACAGTTTGATTAAACTGATCAATGGTAATATTTTTAGCTGCTCTCAATTGCCCTAGCTGATTTTGGATTTGCAATAATTGATTTTCGGCAGTAATGAGCTCCAAAACATCAGAAGCGCCATTCGCAAGCCGCTCTTTAGCGCGTTCCAAAAAGGCATTGTAAAAGCTATCAGCGGATGTTAATAGCAGTAGCTGTTGTTCCATTAACAAAATACTATAATACTGCTGCTTTACAAGCCTTGTTAACTCCTGCGCTCTAATCACTTGCGATGTTTGTGCGATCTGGGTCACGAGTTTGTTGGCCGCGGCTTGATTTTTATATACCGCCGGGAATTGTATACTTTGAGAAACGCCAAAACGGTTGTCTGTTTGAAAACTATTTATTTTCCCATAACCAAAATCAAATACAGTTTTATCAATTTCAGTACTTGTCTTTTGCATTGCACGTGCATAATCTACTTGTAAATTACTTGCGATATAATATGCATTGTTTTTTAAGGCGCTATCAATTGCAGCACCTAGTTGTATACTTACTTGAGACTGTGCAGATAATCCAATAAGCAAACCCCCGATCATTACAACTAGTTTTTTTCCTTTCAAATATTTTGTTCCCATTTCAAAAAGTATATACATAACAGGTAATACAAAAAGTGTTAATAATGTAGAAAGAATTAAGCCCCCAATAACCACTGTTGCCAGTGGCTTTTGTACTTCGCCACCCGCTCCGGTGCTTATGGCCATTGGAATAAATCCAAGGGATGGAACAAGCGCTGTCATGAGCACAGCCCTCATTTTTGATTTAGTAGCATGTATCACAATTCGTTTAACATCATGCCATCCGGCCGCTTTAAGTCTGTTAAATTCAGAAACCAATAGTATCCCATTTAATACCGCAACGCCAAAGAGTGCAATAAAGCCTACACCTGCAGAAATACTAAATGGCATATCACGCATCCAGAGTGCAAAAATACCACCCGTTGCCGATAGCGGAATAGCAGTATAAATAAGTAGCCCTTGCTTTACTGAACCAAAAGCAAAATACAATAGCAAGAAAATTAACAATAGCGCTACTGGGACCACAATGGCAAGTCGTTCTTTTGCAGCTGTCATGTTTTCAAAGGATCCGCCATATAAAATCGTATAACCTTTGGGTAAATTTAATTGCGCTTCTACTTTTTGTTGTAATTCCCCAACAAGTGTTTGAACATCTTTGCCAGCAACATTAAAACCAACAATAATTCTTCGCTTGGTATTTTCTCTTTGTATTTGATTGACCCCCTCAACTTCTGAAATAGAAGCCACATAAGCAAGTGGAATTTGCGTGCCCTGCGAGGTTGAAATTTGAAGTGCTGCAATATCTTCCATGTTTTTTCGGGCACTATCTGAAAGTCTAACCACCATGTCAAAACGTTTTTCTTCTTCGTACACCTGACCCGTTACCTGTCCCGCAAAAGCAGTATTAACAACCCTATTTACATCTGCAACGTGTACCCCATATTTAGCCATCGCTGTTCTGTTGTATTTTACAACAACTTGTGGCATCCCCGTTACCTTTTCTTCGTAAATATCAACGGCACCATCAACTGTTTGCATAATGGCATTTAACCTTGACGCATATAGCGCTAACGAATCTAAATTTTCACCAAAAATCTTACAAACAACGTCCTGTCTTGCACCTGTCATGAGTTCATTAAATCGCATTTGCACGGGATATTGAAATCCTACAGTGATACCTGGAACCTGCTCCAAAACAGCCGTCATTTTTTTACTGAGTTCTGGAAAAGTTTTAGCCGAAGTCCATTCTTTTTTATCCTTCAAAATTACCATCATATCCCCTGCTTCAAAAGGCATAGGATCGGTAGGAATTTCTGCACTACCAATTTTTGTAACCACTTTTGTGATTTCAGGAAAGTTGGCCAACAAAAGTTTTACAGCCTCCTGCGTTGACGCAATAGAGGTATTTAAATTACTCCCTGTTAGAAGGCGCGTTTCTACAGCAAAATCCCCTTCTTCTAATGACGGCATAAATTCTCCACCCATTTTAGTTAATAAGAGTACTGCAACCCCAAACAACACGATTGTTACACCAATTACCAATTTAGGAATCCCTAATACCTTTTGTAAAACAGGTTGGTATTTCCTTTCTATAAAAGCAATGAATATATCCGTCCAAGTTTTTTTATGATTGAGCTTTTTATTGAGTACCAGTGCAGCCATCATAGGAACATAGGTAATCGACAAAATAAACGCACCAATAATTGCAAATGCAACCGTAAATGCCATGGGTTTAAACATTTTACCTTCGATACCTTGCAAAGACAAAATAGGTAAGTAAACAATTAGAATAATAATTTGACTAAACACGGCAGATTTAATCATAGACCCCGTACTTGATCCCACTTCTTCGTCCATTTCTTTTTGACCAATAGAAGTTAATCCTCTAAAATGTTTGGCATGTGCAAAGCGGTGAAGTATTGCTTCTACAACAATAACCGATCCATCCACAATTAGCCCAAAATCGATGGCACCAAGCGACATAAGATTACCGCCCACGCCAAAATAATTCATTAAAATAATGGCAAATAACATGGAAAGCGGAATCACCGATGACACAATAAGTCCTGCCCTTACATTACCAAGGAAAAACACCAATACAAAAACGACAATAAGTGCACCTTCTATTAAATTGGTTTGAACAGTGCTAATGGCACTATTGACCATTTTTGTTCGGTCTAAAAAAGGCTCTATTACAACACCTTCAGGTAGCATTTTTTGAATTTCAGCAACCCTGTTTTTAACACGCTTAATCACTTCCGATGCATTAGCCCCCTTTAACATCATTACTACAGCGCCTGCTACTTCGCCATCGGCATTATAGGTCATGGCGCCATACCTAATGGCTGCTCCGTATTGTACCGTTGCCACGTCTCTAATTAATAAAGGCGTGCCCCCTTCCAAAGATTTTATCACCACCTGCTCAATATCTTCAATACTTCCAGTTAACCCCTCTGTTCTGATATACAAAACAGTAGGCCCTTTTTCGATATAAGCACCGCCTGTGTTTTGATTGTTTTTTTCAAGTGCATCAAAAACATCGCCGATGGTAATACCCAACGATTTCAATTTATCCTGTTTTACAGAAATTTCATACTGCTTTAACTTTCCGCCAAAACTTGACACTTCTGCTACACCAGGTGTTCCTAATAATTGTCTTCTAACAATCCAGTCCTGAATGGTTCTGAGTTCCATGGGGCCATAAGTACTTTCGTATCCTTTTAAGGGCCTAACAACATACTGAAATATTTCACCAAGCCCAGTAGACACAGGCGCTAATTCAGGACTTCCTACCCCTTCTGGAATTTCTTGTTTTACTTTTTGCAGTTGCTCTGTAATTTGCTGACGTGCCCAATAAATATCGGTTTCATCATCAAAAACAATGGTGACAAGTGATAATCCAAATCTAGAAAAGCTTCTAATTTGTTTGAGCCCCGGAATGCTACTACAAGACTGTTCAATTGGAAATGTTACAAGGCGTTCAATATCTGGCGCACCTAACGAAGGCGACACAGTAATTACTTGCACTTGATTGTCCGTAATGTCAGGAACAGCGTCAATAGGCAGCCTGGTTACTTCGTAACTTCCCCACCCTACAAGTGCAATTATAAATAAACCAATAATTAATTTATTGGCTATCGAAAAATCAATGATTTTCTTTAGCATGACAGCTATAATTATTTCAAAAAAATAAAAAATGAATGGGCGTGTGAAAACGCAAAAGAGAATTAAACTTTGGGAGGTCTAAATAAAGCGTCAAGCGCAATTGTAGAAAGCGAATACGATTGCATCACTGGCCAACCAGCTTGTTTTTGAGGTACCATAATTTTTGGCAACTCGTATTTGAACACGGAAAAAACAACCGTGTTTTGCATTTGAAAATGAGCCGACTTAAAGGGCAGGTTCTGATCTTTTTGATCATCGTTTGCATTACCATCATCTCCCACGTAATGCTGGTAGATAAAACGAATAAGTGACAAATCACCGTTGTCCAGTTTATGCTCCTTATAATGTTCGAGCAAAAGCGGCATTTTTAGCAGCTGATGTAGCTCCGTTGCACCTATTAAATAGATGGCTAAAAATATATAGGCTGCCCTTTTTTTCACCTTTTAAAGATATAAAAAAAAGAGCAGCCTATTATATATGGTCATTACTTTTTAAAAGCGTTTAAAAAGAGCCATTCGCCTCCAAGCATCCAGCTAGTTTGAGCCATCCGGGTCATACTAGATTGTAAATTAAAGCGGTATGCTAGATTAAACTTAAGCTTACTCTTAAAAATAAGCTGCATACTAGGTGCAAAATCTAGGTAACTTTTACGGGTACCTGGTATTGCTTGACCTAGCAACTCGGCATAAATATTAAAGTTGGTTTGATCGTAACTTGTATATTTTTTAGGCAAAATTAAATGGCCAAAAGATAGTGAATAATTAAGTGCCTCTGCTCTATTTCCCATTACCAGTTGATGCGCTTTGCTATTACCATTAATTGCCGCGTAGCTTACCGTAGATGATACCGCCAATTTGTGCAATAACTGCGTAAACACAAGACCCGCTTGCATACCAGCATGATCACCTTGCAAATTGATTTCTTGGTACATAGGCTTTGTATTGCTATGTGCTATTTCGGCAAAAGCAGCCATTCTAAAATGACTATACATTCCATCAGCACTAAAAAAGCGATACTTCCCATAAGCCCTAATACTTTCGAGGCCAAAGGGGGTATTGTTAAGGGCCCCATAGGTAGCCGCTCCGTGTATCATCAAGTTTTTACTAGCACCAAGCATTATTTCTGTGGCATGACGCGTACTAGAAGTGGCGCCTTGGTCAAAAAATTTAGCACTTTGCTTAATAGCTACAGATTTTGCTGGCATATTACTAGCAGGCTCTGTGTAAACAAACAACTCTTGTGCTTTTGAGAAATAACCACAAAAAAGTAACAAAAAGAAAATTATTTTTTTCATGTTACTTTATTTTAATGATACCAAGTAGGTATTAGATGCAACATTACCAAGCTGCGCTACTGGTATCTTTTTTAAATCTTTGGGGAGCATGTACTGCTTTCCAATCAACTGCAATTTTTTACTGCCTTGTAAAGTAGCCGGAGACGTTCCCATCAATTTATAATTAATACCGTCCAGTGTAAATAAACCATTTTTATCAACGGCTTGCTTATCAAAATTTACCATTACAGTTAAATTAGCAACCGAAAATCCAGCATCTACAACTGCTTTAGCAATTTGATCAAACCTGGGTGTCGTTTCGTTATCAAAGCGAATATCATAAGTAGACGCTTCTATATTAACGAGCACGGTATCAACAAATGAAATGGCCGAAACTGCTTTATAAATAGCTTTTGAACACATCGCACAGGTTAAGCCGCTTGCTTGTAAGTTTACTTTTTGCACCTGCGCACTGGCGCTGATAGTCCAGCAGCAAATCAACAATAAAAATATTTTTTTCATGTATTAAAGCTTTTGAATCATTAATTTTTTTTTGCTGCCTTACGCTCATACTGGCAACATTCTGGAAGCTCATTATAAACCGCATCGGGCGCCGTTAGATCTTTGGTATCATAACCTACACTGGCAATTTTTTCCTGAACTTTAGCGCCGCTAGTAGCTGATGCTAGGTAAGTGATTTTTAACATTTTAGTGGTCTTGTTCCAAACAGCGGTTGAAGCACCTGCATCTTTAGCTGCCGTTTCAATGGTTGTTTTACACATACCACAGTTACCCCAAACTTTAATGGTTTCAGACTTTGGTGCTGGCTTTGTTTGAGCAAATGCTACAGATACAGTTAACACAAATGCAGCAATAGACGCGCAAAGAAATTTGATTTTCATACAATAAAATTTTAAGAATAATAAATAAGTTAAACCACGCAAATAACATGGCACAGAAAATAAAGAGAATAGAAAGTAAAGTGTAGGATATCCTAAATTAAAAATACTCCGATACGTATATAAGTATCTTGCTTGTGTAAATTAGGTGGCAACTTTTTAAGATATTGATTTGCCGTATATGCACTTGTAAACAATACAGGCTGCACATAAAACTGTGGTATAACCGTAGCTATAAAATTTGGAAAAACAACAGCAGAAGTGGTTAACTTATGTGAATCTTCAAGCTTAACAACCTCAATTTTAGAATGGCAGCACTTGTTTTTTTTGGCGCTATCAATGCGCATGCCGCATATACATTTTTTTGCCTTCGAAACACCTAGCTCAATAGAACTGAGTTTACCCATGCAGTAATGGCTATTCATTACAAACCCAGTAGACATGACTAGGTAAATAAGAGCAATAAATAGGGTTACGAGGCGCTTCATGAATACAAAGCTACAATACTTTAATTAATAAAGTTCCACCAGATGCCTATCCGTGTCCAAAGCGTGGTATTGGGGTAAAGGGCTGTCATAAAATTAGGCTTACTAAATGAAAAACCGTTAGCGACATTAAGGCTATTGAGGTTTTCGACCCGTATAAATCCTTTTAAACGCTTGATTCTGAAATGAAAATAAGCATGAATATCAGGCCTATTGGAAAGCTGCTGGCTGTTCTGATAAAAATAAGCCCCTAAAAACGGAGAATAACCATCGGCGTTGTAAGCCGTAAAATACTGCATTTCTAGACCGGTGGATACGTCGAGATTGGTAAAGAAGTTACCTTCAAATGCGATCCTATTTCTAGTATAAAAAGTTGGCACATTAACAGGGCCCGTACCTATTTTTTGTTGCACATGCATTTCGGTGTACCAGTTCCAATGTCCTTTTAGATGCCACTTTTTTTGAAGTGATAATTGTAATAAATTAAATAAGCCGGACGATTGTTTAGCTGTAAAAAATCCATCAAAATACATGTAATTATTAATGCCATAATAATTTGCAGTAAATGAAAAATGCCTATTTGGTTTTTCATATTTTGCCATTAACTGCACACTATTTTCCTTGCTAAAATTAGTATTGGCATTCATTCTAAAACTACTAGCAGGATCTAGCACAAATGCAGGCGAACGGTTTACATTATTAAACCCTAGCGTCAAATAACCCGCTTTGGTTCCTAAATAACGCTGCAAATAAACAGCTGCTTCATAATCACCCGCATTTTGCCCATTCAAATACAAATTGGCGTGCGCATCAATATCCCAAATTTTATTTCTAGATCTATTTTTATAAGCGCCAACTGCATAAATGTTATAAAAAGATACACTGCTGGTGGTATCAAAAGTTCCTTTTAGTGCCTGGTATGCAATTCCGGTTTTTAAATATTGACTTTGGTTATTTTTATCCGGGAATGTTAGCACACTAAATTCGTTGGTGATATCCTGCCAGCTATCTTTATAGTTAATGGATTTCCCAGATGCAACCCGCTTATTAAAGTACAACTGGTATTTACTGGAGTCTACATAATTATCTAAAAACTGATACGTATTAGATGCAACCGACAAAGTATGTTGAAGCCTTAACCTTGGATAAAAAATACGATAGGTAACAGAATCAACTATGCTAGAGTCTTTTTTACCCAGATCATATTGTTGTCTGATCACAAATTGAGACCCGGTATAAATGTTTCCAGTAGACACATTTGTGTTAAATGGATTTCGTGATGCCGCAGCAGATTTACCAAGCCTCGTTTCTAACTCATATGGATCATTTAGAGATAGACTATCGAGTCTGCCCGGACTTTGCACCCCCCCATTTTCGGAAGACGCATTTTTGTTGGATAAAAAAACAAAAAAGAGTTCGTACTTGCGGTTGTTGGATTTGAAATGACTGGTAAACCTTAGGTTGTTTAAATTGGCATTCTGATTTTTTAACGCCCCCGGTGAATTACTAAAACGGTATTGTAACGAAAAATTAAAATTGTCTTTTTTGTTTTGTGTGTGCAAAAAATCTACCACCTGTTCTGCCCTAGCGCCAAGTACAAAAGCGAGTTCTGTAAATGGCCTGGTGGTTTCATAAAACTTTGTATTCTCCAGCGAGTAATTATACATATCATAACCATGAAAGCCTGCATTAAAGCCCGCTTTCATGTATGGATTAAATAATAGAGACTGTGTTGCCGTCCCTAAATTACCCAAAGAGCGCACTGTATATGGGAGCGGAAAATATCTACTAAAATCATTTATAGAACTATCTAGAGTTCTTAATTTGGTAGAATCAAAATGCTTATAAAAAATGGTGATTGAATCGGCTAAACTATTACGCGTTTGCAATGAGTCATTTTTACCAGCACTATTTTTTATGGGTCTTCCCTGACGATCATACGATACTGCACCTGCGCCAGGCCTACCGCCCCTTAGTTGCGGCCGATCTTCAGATTGAGCTGAAGCCAACGCTGCAATAGAGCAGCATAAAAAAAATAAACAATAGCGCTTAAGGAGCATTATAATTGTTTAACTAATTCTTTAAATAACAAGGTAAGTTTTGGCTCGGCGGCTGTAGCTGCTTCTAAAACTTCTTGGTGCGTAATGATATTATCCTCTTCACGAATACCTAAATCGGTAATAACACTAATTGCAAATACTTTCATACCACCATGTACTGCAACAATGGTTTCTTGCACGGTACTCATTCCTACCGCGTCTCCACCAACAGCCAAAATAAGTTTATACTCGGCCCTGGTTTCAAATGTAGGACCTGTTACACCTAAATACACCCCTTCATGCACTTTAATATCATTAGCAGCAGCAATATTTTTAACTTTTGCAATTAATGATTTTGCATAAGGCTCACTCATGTCAGGGAAACGCGTTCCAAGCGCTTCTTCATTTTTACCAAGTAGTGGATTGACAGTAAACAGGCTAATATGATCATTGATGATCATTAAATCACCCACTTTAAAATTACTATTTACACCACCTGCTGCATTAGACAGTAGTAATGTTTCTACCCCTAATGCGCGCATCACTCTTACAGGATATGAAACTTGCTGTGGGGTATAGCCTTCATAAAAATGAAAACGTCCAGACATCACCCAAACTTTTACACCTTCTAGTGTACCAAAAATTAATCGGCCTTTATGCCCCTCTACAGTGCTCACTGGAAAATGAGGAATCTGCTCGTAAGGAATTTCAAATTCTGAAACAATTTCTGAGGCTAGGTTTCCCAGCCCACTTCCTAAAATAATACCAATAGCAGCTTGACCGCTAACCCTCGATTGTATATAGGTTTTTGTTTCTTGTAACTGTTGAAGTATGGTTGACATAAGCGCTTTTTAGAAACCACAAATATAGTTAAGCTAGGGCAAAGAAAAAGGCCATTTCGCGGTTAGCGAAATGGCCTATAATTGGTTAAGCTTGTTTTAGTAATTAACTTAAACGTTTAACGTTAACTGCGTTAGGACCTTTACGGCCTTCTTGCACGTCAAAAATAACCTTGTCATTCGCCTCGATTTGGTCAATCAAGCCGTTAGCATGTACGAAAGTTTCTTTGCTTGAATTGTCATGCTTGATGAATCCAAAACCTTTTTCCTCGTTGAAGAACTTTACAGTTCCTTGAATTTGTGTGTCCATTTGTAAATTTGTAAATTGTAATTAAAGTGCAAAAGTACGCATAAATAGCCCCCCTACCAATAAATACTTGTCATTTGAAAAGTTAAATTGTCAATTGACAAGTGATTTAAGTCTAAAAAAACGAAATATCACCTAGTCCTCAACGCTTTGTAAGCAAAAAAGCAACTTAACAACATTAACAGCGCTGCAAGCATAAATGGCGCACCCGGGAAATAAAAGGGCGCTATAGGCCCCGTAAAGAAGGCAAATAAATTAGACATGACAAGCGGACCAATAATGGATGTTATGCTTATAACACTTGTTAAAGACCCTTGGAGTTCTCCTTGCTCATTGGATGGAACAGATCCAGAAATAATGGCTTGCAGACCCGGACCGGAAATACCGCCTAAACAATATGGAAGTAAAAAAGCAAACATCATCCAACTTTGTGAAGCCAGGCCAAATAAAACTAATCCAATGGTATATAAACCTAAACCTAGGTATACACTTTTTTCATTCCCAATTTTAGGATTCACAAACCTTACAAGTACACCCTGAACAAGGCTAACCAATACACCAACAACAGCAAGAGATATACCAATCATTTTGGGTGACCACTTGAATTTTTCAATATTAAAATAACTCCAATTGCTTTGAACAGCATGTGAAGCCACATAAATCAAAAAGAAAGAAATAATAAGTCCAGCAACTGCTGGGAATCTAGATAAATTTTTTAAAGAACTAATGGGGTTAGCACGCTTCCATTCAAAAGCTCTTCTGTTAGAAGCATCTAGGGATTCTGGTAAAACAAAATAACCATATGCTGCATTTAAAAGGGCTAGACCCGCTGCTACTAAAAATGGAATACGAGGCCCCATTTCGCCAAGTAGTCCGCCTATCATGGGACCTACAATAAATCCAAGTCCAAAGGCAGCACCAATCATGCCAAAATTTTGTGCACGTGTTTCTGGCGTACTAATATCTGCGATGTAGGCAGATGCCGTTGTCATACTTGCACCTGTAATTCCTGCAATAATGCGTCCAACAAATAACCATCCA
Source organism: Sediminibacterium sp. (assembly GCA_040374915.1). GTDB lineage: Bacteria > Bacteroidota > Bacteroidia > Chitinophagales > Chitinophagaceae > Sediminibacterium. Next base: position 16,748 of record JBEITL010000005.1, read on the forward strand.
ATACTTGGCGCAAAAGCAAGGAGTAAATAATCGAGCCCAAACCCGAGTAATGAAAATAAAAGAACGGGACGTCGTCCATACTTGTCACTTAAATTTCCTAGCACCGGGGCAAATAGAAATTGCATGATTGCATACGAAAAGGTAAGCAACCCGCCAATTAGCGCTACTTTACTAATATTGGTTGTATGTAATAAATCTTCAATGAGTTTGGGCACAACTGGAATGATCAATCCAAGACCCGTTACATCAATTAATAAAGTGATGAAAATAAATCCAATTGCTGCTTTACGATTCTTTACCATGAATACCAGTTTATATGCCTTACAAAAAAAAGCTTTTTAACTGGTAGTATCAAATACAAATGGGGGCACTATGTGCCCCCATTCTAAACAAATCGACCCTATATTACTTATCTTTTGAGTTCAATTGAACCAACACTTGTGGTTTTAGGCTTAACTACAACCACATTATTGATGGTCGTGTCTTTGTATCCGTTTGATGCTTTTACCAATAATTTGTAAGTACCATCTTTTAATCCACGCATTTTAAACTCACCTTCTTTATTTGGAAGTGCATATGCGGTATCTGTATTGTTGAATAATGTTAGTGCCGCTTTTGCATCTCTAGGTTTAATTCTACCTTCAACACTTGCTGTATTTTTTTCGACAAATGTATGCATAACAGGTATGAGATAAAAGCGGCCATTGGCTTCAATAATGGAACGACTTACATCAAAATCTAACCACAGTCTGTGACGGCGACTAGAAAACTCTTCCAACTCTTTACCACCCAGCTTGATGGTAATAAATGCTGGTAAATTAGGCGCTAAATTAAGTGGATAGGATACACTATCCTTTACCACCGAATTGTTGGTTCCTAATTCGATACGAATAAGTCTAACAGCTCCTTTTGGAACATTTCCAGAAGTTAGCAAGGTATCTAGTCCATTTCGAAACTTTAAAATATCATACACACCTGCTTTAATTGGCATGTTTGTCCAAACCAATCCAGAATCTTTACGACTATTTCGGTTGGAAGCAATATGATCCCAATTACAGGTAT